>CAYMXG010000020.1:0-16305 GCA_964394115.1 uncultured Enterobacteriaceae bacterium
CAGTCGGCGTGGGCGGCGTGATGGAGGTCTGCCTCCTGCCCGGCATCCGGGCGCTTGTCGCCGCCGTAGACTATTTTCGGATGCAGCGTGACCTTGCTGATCCACATTTTTCCCTGCTCATTCTTCGCCATTACGCCCACTGCCTCGTCTTCGTAGCGGTCCACGTGGAATCCCTTGCGGCAGGCGAAGTACAGAAACGTCAGCATGTGACAACTGGACAGCGACGCGACGAAGGCCTCTTCCGGATCCACATTATCCCGGTTCGACATCGGCACCGGCACGGCGCTGGGCGCGGACGAGGCCGGTACGGTCACGCCGCCATCAAAGCTCCAGGTGTGGGCGCGGGAGTACTTGCCGCGCAGAAAATCCGGCGTGTCGCATTGCCAGCGGATGATTGCAATGTGTTCGGACATGGGTGCAGGGTCTCGGTTCGGTATTTGCGACGGAAAAATGATACTCGATATCCACTGGCGTTTTTAAACTATGATTGAAGGCAGGCGCCCACTGGGAGGCAGTTGCCCGTGTTGGCCGTTCGTTGCGAATTTCCATGGATTACTTTCCTTCTGGTGGCAGGCATGGTGGCCGGGCCGGCGCGCGCGGATACGGAAGTCGTCGGCAAGGACGGCTGCGTGGTGGAACCGGTGTTCAACGCCCACTGGCGCAAATTCTCCGATTTCGATATCACCACGGCGCCGCAATCCAGGAGCCTGGAGGTACAGGGGTACCTGTCGACGCAGGATGAGTTACGTGCCATCGAGCGGGATATCACCGGAATCGCGGTGCACATGGAACTGGATCGGGTCGCACGGCTCGAAGCCCGGGACCTGGAACAGGCATTGCGGCAGGGCCTCAAGGCCAACCTGCTGAAGGCCTTCTGGCGCCTGGCGTGGATTACCTACAACACCATCGGCGGACCCACCGGGAAGACGGAGATGATCAAGGCTGGCCGCTCCTATGCAGAGTTGTTCAGCGACACCATTTCGGTCGCCTCCACCGCGAAGATGCTCGGCGTGGTGAAGAAACTGGTGCCGAAGCAGTACTCCAAGCTGCCGGGCAACGAGGGCAGGGTGGTCAACGTGGGCGTGGATGCCCTGCTGGAAACCCTGAAGAACAGCGAAAAGAGCCGTACCGAGCTGGTTGCCAGCGTCGTCACCAAGGTACTGGACACCGGCGGCAAAGAGACGTTGGAAGCGAATGCCATGAAGCCGGATCTCACGCCGGAGGAAATGGCCATCCTGCGCACGCAATATATCGATCAGCAGAAACTCAAGCACGCCATTGACGAGAGCTATCGCCTGAATGGGGAGCGCAGCAGGCGCATTGAAGCGCTTGAGGCACAGGCGCGGGTGGCCACGGAAAAGCTGGCGGAGTGGGAGACGAAAGAAAAACGCAGGGTGTTTTCCGAACTCAATAAAAACTGCCGCGGAAAGCTGTCCATGCAGTTCGGTCTGTCGGCCCCGCCGCGGGTGGTGGCGGGCGACGTGGTGGAGATCCGTGCGCTGTTGCCCCCGGATCGCAAGCAGGAGGATTTGTTTTTTGCGTGGATGGTGGACGGACAGGGATCCACAAGTGGTTCTGTCCTGCAGCACTTCCAGTCGGCGCGCACGGGACCGCATACGATCAGCGTGGGATTCTACGAGAAGGGCCAGCAGGGTGTGCACCTCGGCAACCTCAGCGCCGAAATCCAGGTGGTGGAGCCGCCACCGGTGACCGGCACGGCTGCAACCGGCTCCGGTCAGATTCGCGTGAAGATTTCCAGCCTGGTGGTCAAGCCGGCCGTGCTCATTCCCGGGGACGTGGTCGGGTTTGACGTGGCGTACAGTGTGTCAGGTTTGCCGCAGGGTAAAACCGTACCGGTTGTGCTGCGCTACGCAGGCCGTGGCGGCATGCAGGAATTCGACAAGTCCATCCACGGCGAAATCATCAACGGCAGTTTCACCGGCACATATACGCTGGCCACGCCGCGCTGGAAGCCCGGACGCTATACCGTGCATGCCTCGGTCATAGTCGCGGGGACAGCGGTGGATTTCGCGGACGGCAGTTTTATCCTGCGCAAACCCGAAGTGACGCTGGCCAGGCCGCCGGTCCCAGCTGCCACCGCGGGACCTGCGGCCACGAAGGCCCGTGATTTCGTCGGTGACTGGGAAGGCACCGGCACGGTAATCAGCGCTCAGGGCCAGGCAGGCTGGCGGGTTGGTGATCGCATACCGATGAAAGTCCGGATTACCCACGAAGCCGGCGCGTATCGTGTTTACGATCTGCTGGATCCGGATACGCCCACGGCCCCGATGCAATCGAAGGTGGTCGGCAACAGCGTGGTGTTTTTCTATCGTGGACCGGCGGTGGATACCCAGGGGTATGAACATCAGGAAATGCCCATTGACGTGTCCTGGACCCTGACGCTGCAGGGCAATAATCTGGGCGGTGATTTTGACTTTGCCATGGACGACTTGAGTGTGACCATCAATGTGCAGGCCACGCGCGCTCGTTAGCCGGTCGTTAATCGCCATCGGCGCGCTGGCGGTTTCCATTGCCGTGCCGGCGGATGGCTTGATTGGAAACGGCGGGTTCAATGCCGGGCTTGGTCCGCCATGGGGCACGGGTTTATACAGTGAAGGCCGTCCGGTCTGGTGGAACAGCCCGGGCTGCCGATCAGAGGTGAGCCTTGACGAGACCGTTGCCATGGAAGGCCTGGCCTCGTTGCATATCATCAATCCCTCCGCCCGGGCAGCGCAGGTCTACGGGACCGTGGCGCAGCGGATTCCCATTGAGCCGAATCGTCCCTACCGGATCACGGTCTGGGTTCGGGGACTGGATCTCGCCTCCGCCGGCGCTGTCAGCGTGGTGGTGGATGAGGCCTGGCAGGTGCGTCCCATTGTGCTGCCCCCCGGTTCATACGCATGGACCAGGCTGTCCGGCACATTTTCCCTGCCTGCCAGTCATGCCGACATTCGCATCCTCGCCGAGGATGCCGGGGAAGTATGGCTGGACGACCTGCAGGTGCTGCCGCTGGACTCGGTCCTCTATTGAAGCGGATTAGTTTGAAAGGTATGTATCGGACAGCGTGCAGGCCATCTCCACGAAGTAAGGCGTGATTTCCTGGGCCAGTTGGGTCTCGGCGCGGGTGTGTGCCCAGCCCACATAGGTGAAACTTCGCACCAGCATGAACAGCGGCAACTGCGCCAGGGCCGCGTCGGACAGGTTGCGCTGCTCGCGGTAGCCGGCGATAAACGCGTCCCGGATCAGATCAAAATAGCTTTGTCCCAGGTGGAAGATGACGGCCGTGACGATTTCGAACTGATGCCAGCCGAACCCGGCGTCATCGAAATCCAGCAGCCGCAACCGATCGCCATCCACGAGTACATTTTCCGGGACCAGATCAGCGTGGATCATGCTGTAGGTCTGCGGGGATTTGCCTAGGCGCAGCAGGTCGGCATGGGCCCGGCTGCGGGCGCGGAGCAGAACAGCGCGTTGTTCCGCGGTGAGCACCGCCAGTTCCCAGAAACGTCCCCAGAATGGATTCTCGCCGGTGAGCCCGTCCGCGTCCCAGGCATGACGCCGAAAGCCGGACGGCAGGAGCCAGCCTGAGGCCTGGTTGTGCACCTGTGCCGCCAATGCCCCCAGCCGCCGGAAATTCCCGCGCAGGGTTTGTTCATCGCCATCCAGAGATTCCCCGATGGCGCCCAGCGGAGCACCGCTCAACCAGCCCAGCAGGTCCACCTGCCGCGACTCAGGCACCGCGTCGGCGCCTACGATCTCGAACAGGCGTCCGGATGTTGATGGGATGACCTCGGGAACTTCTATACCGGCCTGACGCAGTGACTGCATCCATTGGAGCTCCGACAAAAGATTCGCGTCGGCGTGATAGTTGTGGCGGTGAATGCGCAGTACCCGTGGTTCCGCCGCCGGCATTGCCACGCGGAACACCGCGTTCTCGCGCAGCTTCAACAATGAGATTTCCGCACTACCGAGACCCCAGCAGTCCAGGGCGACGCGGGCCAGTTTCGCCATGGCCAGCGCCTGTTGGTCTGGCGCCAGCCGGTAGAAGTCCGTCACGTCGCCGGGATGCCGCCGCTATCGGTTCAGAAGCGGTAACTCAATGTGCCGCCGAACCAGCGCGGGAGTTGCGTCTGGTTGACCTGGGCCATGCCGAACGTGGTGGTCAGGTCGAAAATGAACGACGCAGGATGCTCGTCGCCGATATTCTTGACGAACACGGCCACTTCCCAGTGATCATCTTCCGTGCGCCAGGATGCGCGCGCGTTGCCGATAATGTACGAATCCAGTTCCTGCAATGACCGGTTCTGGACGTCGGTGAATCGATCATCCACATAGCTGAAGTCGCCCTGTATTGCCGCGACCCCATTCAGTACAGGCCATTCGTAACGCGCGATGCCGTTGAAGGTAAAGTCGGGCGCCAGTCCCATCTCCCGATCCTGGAAATAGGTGGTGCCGGTGAGCGGATCGAAACTACCCACGTCCTCCACTTCCGTGTCCAGCAAACTCATGCCGAAAGCCAGGTCCAGTCCCTCCGTGGGCGTCAGGAACAGCTCGATTTCCGCACCGTACGACGTGGCGTCATTGTTGTCGGTGATGGCGGCGAAGCCGACGAACTGGAACGCCTGGTAATCGGAGTAGTCGTAGTAGAACGCGGAACTGTTGAGGCGCGCGAGCCCGTCCCAGAACGTGGACTTGAAGCCGATTTCCCAGGCGTGCAGCACTTCCTCGTCGAACGGCACGTCGGCATTGGTCAATCCCACTTCCAGCCCGCCGATGACGCCGTTGTTATAGCCGCCGGACTTGGTGCCGCGGGAAAACGAAAGGTAAACCAGCAGATCGTCATTCGGGTGCCAGTCCACTTCCGCCTTGGCATTCACATTGGAGAAATCCTGGTCCACCAGGTCGCCGGCCGGCAGCGCCAGGGTCTCGGGCGCCAGGTCGAAATCCAGGTCCATGGGTATTGGCGCGCCATCGCGCGTGAAATTGAGTCCGCCGAAGATTGGCAGGCCCGGGAAGTTCTGGAAGTATTCCGATCGCAGGTTGCCACCCGGCAGCACGAGATTGGCGGGGTCCGCAATGTATTGCGTGACCACCTGGTTCATGGTCTTGTCGTCCTCGGAATAACGCAGGCCGCCGATGACGGTCCATTCCGGCGTCAGGTCGTATTCGAGCTGGCCGAATATCGCCCACGCATCCACTTCCGACTTGAATTGCGAGTCGACGACGAACGGCACGCCGGGGATGCCGGTAAAGCCCAGGTCACCGTCGTAGTCGAGGCCGACGAAAGTCTTGCTCTCGGCGTCCTGGTGCAGGTAATACACGCCCGTGGTCCAGCGCATGACGTCCGACTCGCCGGCCAGGCGCAATTCCTGCGTGATCTCCTCCTGGTCATAGTTGTAATCCGCCACGCACGCGTTCGACACGCCGTTGTAGCAGTCCTCGTAGTTGTCCTTGGCCAGGTTCAGGAAGCCGGTGATGGACGTCAATTCAGCGAAACCGAGGTCCCATTTAAGACGTCCGGTCACATTCCACACTTCATTGCCGTCCAGTCCGTGGGGCAGATCGGCAGCGACCTTGTCGTCATGTGAACTGCCGGCGCCGACCTGGTCCTCGCGAAATCCGAAAAAGTCGCAGCCGGGACAGGTGGGGGCAAACGGGCTCACCAGGTTCGAAGGCAGGGCCGTGGACTCACCGTTATTGTCGGGATCCGGGTAGGACGGCTGGTTCTGGTAATAACCGGTGGATCCCTTGGCGCGGCTGTATTCCACCTTGGCCAGCAATTCAACGTCCGGGGTCATCTGCCAGAGCCATTGATTGCGCGCCGCCCACCAGTCCACTTCACCGCCGTCAGGCTCCACGTCGAGCACGTTGTCCTGCCAGCCGTCGTTGTTCAGGGTTACAACTGAGACGCGCGTGGCGAGGTTGTCCATGATCGGCAGGTTGGCCGCGCCCTCGAAATTTATCTGCTCGTGTTCGCCCAGCGTGACTTCGGCGTATCCACTCCGTTTTTCCAGGTCCGGCTTGTTGGTGATGAAGTGGATGAGTCCGCCGGTGGCATTGCGTCCAAACAGGGTGCCTTGCGGCCCGCGCAACGCCTCGACCCGATCCAGGTCATACATGGCAACCGATGCGCCCGCCAGGGGAAGAATGTAAAACTCGTCCACGTACACTACCGAGGGCGCTTCAGTACCATCCTGGAAGTCGTTGAGTCCCACACCACGGATGGCGATGCTGACATTCATGCCCGGCCCGCCGACGGAATCGAACATCTGCACGCCGGGCATGTGCGCGGTGATGTCCGTGGTGGTCTGCATGCCGAGCGACTTGGCCGCCGCGCCTTCGATCGCGGAGACGGAAATGCCGACGTCCTGGATGCTCTGCTCGCGCTTCTGGGCGGTGACGATGATCTCTTCCAGTACCTGCGCGTAAACGTTGAATGCGGATGTCAGCCCGAGAACAGCGCTGACTGCCAACAACGCCCGAACGGTCGTCGACCGGGAATGTCCCGCTGCCGATGCTTGCATGTGCATTGTCCCCCAGATGGGCGTGACAGCCAGGCGCCACGCGAATTTACCCCGTGGCCGCTTTCCGGCCAGTGAACCTAGCTTAGGACGCCCCGGTTTGCATAACAGGTCTGATTCGGAAATACTGGGGGTCAAATTCGGAAGTCACCTGCGCGGCTTTCCCAGTCGCAAATTTCGGTCAGGTCCATGGCAAGAAAATCCATAGCGACGAATGAAACCGAGAGCTGGCTGGTCCCACTCTACAACGCCGTGCTGATCTTCGAAGAGGCCAAGCGTCAGGGCGTCGACCCGAGGGAATTGATTCGTGGGACCGGTCTCTCGCAGAAGGATCTCCAGGACAGCGACACACTCAAGAGCTACGACCAGATCGTGACGCTGATCGATAACGCGCTGCGCCTGTGCCCGTTGCCGGGGTTGGGCCTGCGCATCGGCCGCAACGAGTCTCCCACGCAATGGGGGATCCTGGGTTACGCGGTGATGTGCTGCAAGACACTGCGGGAACTGCTGGTGATGCTGATCAAGTATCATCGCGTCGCCGCCAGCATGGCCGAATTCTATTTCCGGGAGGAAAAGGAACTCGCATACCTCGAGGTATTTCCGCCGCGCGCCCTGCACAACGCGCTTGCGACCGTGGTAGAGGAGCACTTCAGCGCGATTGTCTCCGGCGCCAGGCTGCTGACCGGTAAAACCGAACTGCGCCCCATCGAAGTGCAGTTGACCTATGCCAAGCCCGCCTACGCCCGCATGTACCATGAAGTTTTCCGATGCCCGGTCCAGTTCAACTGTTCGTTGAACTCGCTGGCATTCGGGAAAAAGTGGCTGGACGCCCCATTCATGCATTCAAGCGCACTCAGCTCGCAGATGGCGGAACGGATTTGCGAAAGGCAATTGCGCAGGCAGTACCTGGACCACGACATCGTGCATCGGGTCCGCTACCTGTTGCTGCAGCACACCGGCGCCTTTCCGGACGCCGAGGAGATTGCGGAGTTTCTGCATATCACTTCGCGCACGTTGCGCAACCAGTTGCACGGCCAGGGGACCTCCTTCCAGGCCATCCTTGACGATGTCCGGCAGCAACTGGCCATCAACTATCTGGAGGCCTCGGACCTGAGCCTGGAAGACATCTGTGGGCTGGTTGGTTTCAACGACATCAGCAACTTCCGTCGCGCCTTCACGAAATGGACCGGCAAGAGTCCATCCTTTTTCCGTCCTTCGTGAACTGGACCTGACCGCCCGCTTCCGAATTCGACCCCCTCGGTTTCCGAATCCGACCTACCAAATCCGCCCGGGATTCCTAAGCTTGTGCTGGCGCCGTTGAGCGCACGACCGTTCGCAGAGGAGATGGACGATGGCAGGCAGCAGGAAAAAACCGGATCCCGAAGACTTCACACTTCGCAGCGATGCCGCCATCACGCGCAGGGATTTCATCGGCGCCACGCTGATCGGCGCCGGTGCCGGCCTGTTGACCGCTGCCGCTCCATCCATCGTCCGTGCCCAGGCGAATGGGCAATCGCCAGCGGGCGTCCTGCCGCCGCAAGGATTCGGACCCGAATGGACCGGCCCCGGCGGTCTCGGTGACTATCGCCGCGCAAACGGCAATACCCACGAGGTCGTCAACGCCGGCCACGCGCTTGCCAGGGGATCCTTCAAAACACTGCCCGCGGACGCGGTGGATACCGGGGAAATTTACGACTTGGTCATGGTCGGCGGCGGATTCGCCGGATTGAGCGCTGGCCTGACGGCAATGTGGGCGGGCAAGAGGTGCCTGATCCTCGACAACCACGCCATGTTCGGCGGCGAGGGCAAGTACAACCTGTTCGAGGTGGACGGCGTGAAGCTGTATGCGCCGCAGGGCTCGAACGAATTCTCCCTGCCGACGCAATCGGCGCGCGACATGGACTTCGTCGATCCCTACTGGGAAAAGGTCGGGCTGCCCGTGGACTTCAAATTTGCCGATTCGCCGCAACGCATCCGGGACCGGATCAAGTTCTCCCGCGACAATTTCGGACCGCAGATCCACCAGCAAGGCCACGCCACCCAGGGGCACTTCTACTTCAACAAGAACCGGGACGGCGGCGTCTGGGCGATGAATCCCTGGGACAACGGCTTCAAGGACGCGCCGATCGAAGACAGGGAGAAAGAAGAGATCATGCGTTTTGTCAGGGACCTGAGCATTCCGGAGCAGGCGCCCAAGGAAGGCTGGGAAGCGTGGCTCGATACGATGTCCTACCGGGACTACATCGAGAAGGTCAAGGGCTACAGTCCGCGGATGACGGCGTACATGGACAATGTTGTCGCGGCCGGCTACACCGGTTGTGCCTGTGAACATCTTTCCGCCTACGGCGCGTACACGTTTGCCTATCCGTCCACGCTCGGCTTCTACGGCGACAGCGCCTCCGGACTGCTCGATGGATTCGAGTTCGGCAGCTTCCCCGGCGGCAATTCCGGCATCAACCGCTATTTCGTGAAGACACTTATCCCGGACGCCATCGGTGGCGAAAAGGAGTATTCCGCGATTCACAATGGCCCGGTGAACCTGGCCGCGCTGGATCGTCCGGCGAATCCGGTGCGCATCCGCCTCGACTCGCTCGTCGTGCATGTGAAGCACGATGGAGATCCGGCCAAGGCGGAAACGGTCACGCTCGGTTATCTGCATGACAACCGCGCCCATCTCGTGAAGGCACGTACCGTCGTGATGTGCGGCCACGGCCATATCGCCAAACACATCTGTGCGGATTTGCCGAACGAGATCCGGAGTGCCTACCAGGAATTCGTCCACGGCCCGATGCTGACTGTCAACGTGGCGCTGCGTAACTGGCGCTTCCTGGAAAAGCTCGGGGTCTCGGCCGTGCGCTGGTTTGGCGGGGAGATGGGCTTCTGGTTGAATGTGCGCAGGCCGATGGTCATGAGCGACGGCTCCACCATGCCGCTGGATCCGGACCTGCCGGTGGCGTTGTCGGTCTACATTCCGTTTCCCACGGCCGGCGTGGATGCAAAGACCTCCGGTACGCTGGGGCGGGGCAGGCTGTTCTCGATGAGCTATCGCGACATTGAGTCCTGGGTCGTCAGGCACTTTACGCTGCTGTTTGGCCCCCATGGATTCGACGCACGGCGCGACATCGCCGGCATCATCACGAATCGCTGGGGCCACGCCTACGTTTCCCCGCAACCGGGTTTCTTTTTTGACCGTAACGGCCACACGGCGCCGATGAACGTGTTGCAAAACGGTTACGGGCGCATCTTCTTCGGGCACTCGGAAACCGCCGGCCGCCAGTTGTGGACGGTGGCCACCGCAGAAGGGCGGCGCGCCGCCAATCAGGCGCTGGCGCTGTTGTGAAGTCGCAAATTTTCGGGAGGAGTCAACCATGAGTGATTATCGTCAGGGCCGGCCGCAGGCCGGCGTGCTGCCGCTGGGAGATCTGGAAAGCTTTGGCTGGACCGTGGTGAGCGGCAAACCCGGCCATTCTGGACGGTTCGATTACGGCAGCTTCGAGACTGGCCCGCTGGTGGGCGTCTGGTCTTGCACGCCGGGCATCATCGAGATGGCCGCCCAGCCCTACAACGAATTCGTTACCCTGTACGAGGGCGAGGTGATTGCCACGCTCAACGACGGAGCACCGGTGCCACTGAAAGCCGGTGACAGCTTCTTCGTTCCCAAGGGCTCGAAGATCCGCTGGGATATCCGGCGCACGGTGTTCAAGTACCTGCTCGCCTGCGGGACCGGCCCGCTGGTTGGCTGATCAAACAGTGATGCCGGCGCCGGTTTGCAACGCCGGACCGGATCGCGCAAAGGAAACCAAATGCAGCACGGAAATAAGCCGGGCATCTCCATCCTGAAGCAGCACGTCCTCAATCTGGCGCAGGAACATCAGTGGCCGGGACGCCTGGACACGTTCGCGAATATGGGTGTCTCCATCGTTATGGGCAGGCGCGAGGGGTACCGGTTCTGGGATCTCGATGGCCGCGAGTTCATGGATTTTCATATCAACGGCGGCGTCTACAACCTGGGCCACAGAAATCCGGAACTGATCCAGGTGCTGCGCGAAGCCCTCGAACGGCTCGACATCGGCAATCATCATTTCCCCTCCGTGGCCGGCACCGAACTGGCGGAGAAATTGTCGCGCCTGTCCCCGGGCGGGAAGTGCAATTACGTGGTGTTTACCTCAGGCGCCAGCGAGGCCAACGACGTCGCGGTGAAGTCCGCGCGCTTTGCCACCGGGCGGCGGAAGATCGTGGCCCCGGAGTTTGCCTATCATGGCCGCACCATCATGAGCGGCGCCCTCGGGGAGGATTCCCATGCGCGCTATTTTCACAGCGACTATCCCGACGAGTGCATCAAGGTGCCGTTCCATGACCTGGAGGCCATGGAGACGGCGCTGAAGGGCCGTGACGTTGCGGCGGTCATCATGGAAACCGTCCCGGCCTGCTACGGGTTCCCCCCGCTCGCTGATAACTGGTTGCCCGGCGTCAAGGCGCTGTGTGAACGCTACGGGTCGCTGTTCATAAGTGATGAGGTGCAAACGGGTTTTGGCCGCACCGGCAGGCTCTGGGGTATCGAGTGCTGGGGCGTGGAACCCGACATCCTGGTAACCGGCAAGGGCACCTCCGGTGGCCTGTATCCGATTGCCGCCACGCTGCTGTCCGCGCAGGCGGGTCAGTGGCTGAAGGAAAACGGTTTCGGACACGTGTCCACGTTCGGCGGCGCAGAGTTGGGCGCCACCGTCGCCTCCACGGTACTGGACCGGTGCAACGACCCTGCGACGCGCGCCAATGCGACGCGCATGGCGGAATATTTCGTGGCCGGGTTCCGTACCATTCAGCAACGCCATCCCTACCTGCTGGAAATATGGAGCAAGGGACTGGTGATGGGACTGAAGTTCGGCAACCGCAACGGCGGTGTGCACATGCAGAAGGTGCTGTATGACCACGGCGTGTGGACCATCTATTCGCCGTTCGATTCCGCGGCGCTGCAGTGGAACCCGGGATTGTTGATCGATGCGGCCTACTGCGACGAAGCGCTGGAAAAGTTCGAGCATGCAATCCGTATCGCCGAGCGGCTGCCCGATGACCGCGCCCCGATGTCATTTCTGCGCGCTTCATAATGCTCGCCAGGAGAACGCCATGGCCAAAATGGGAAAGCTCACCATAGACAAGTTCGGATTCTCCATGCCGGCTACCGCGCCGGCGGTGCTGGCGCCGCCGATTCATCTGCGCAACATGGAGATGATCATCATGGCCTACCACACCGACGAGGAGGAGGCATTGAGAATCCTGCCCGACGGGTTGGAACTGGTGGAGCCGGCGACGGCAAGCATTGTCATCGCCAGGTACCACTTCACCACTTGGGGTCCGTACAACGAGGCCATCCTGGGCCTGATGTGCAAATGGCAGGGACAGTTGATGGCGTATCTGCCGTATTTATTGGTGACGCAGGAGGTCCCGTTGATCGCGGGGCGCGAGATCTGGGGCTACGGCAAGAAACTCGCGCACGTGGATGTCACCCACGAACATGATCAATTCATGGGCATCATTGAGCGGCCCACGAACAACCGCCTGGCCACCGCAGTCATGCGCCCGCTCGACAACGTGCCGGCGGAGTCCTTCGGTTTTCCACCGGTGGTGTCGCTGAAGGTCATTCCCGGACCGGAACCGGGCAAAACGCCGGCCCTTGCACAACTGGTGTCACTGGACTTTCGCGTGACGCCGATCGTGGGCACGGATGGTATTTCCGAGGTGTGGAGCGGGCCGGGGTCACTGGTCTACAACTCGCCCACCGAATCGGATCCCTGGCACAGGCTGGCGGTGAAGGAAGTGATTTCCTGCTGTTACGGCCATTTCAACGGCTATGTGCCGCACGGGAAGATCCTGAAGGAGTACCACTGAGCCTTGCATAACGGGTGAATGCTGCTTCGTCATTCCGGAAACCGCGAGTGAGCCTTTAGCCCCGGACTTGATGCGGGGGATTATCCGGAATCCAGTGCGCGCCTTAATACCGACTGGATTCCGGGTCGCGGGTCCTGCGGACCCTGGCCCGGAATGACGGGTTGAAGGTTCAGTAATTACGCAAGATGTAATAGTTACTGACGGGATTATTTCCCGGACTTAAACACGCGCGCGACCTGTATTTTCCAGGGCCACAAGCGGTCCTCGTCCTGCGCGGGGAATAGCACCCCTGAATAAGCCAGCCGTTCTGCCGCGAGACCCGACCAGATCACGCGCCCGGTCAGCAGGAAGGTGCGCTCCAGCACCGTCGCTTCCAGTTCCAGCAGGCTGCCGATCGGTATCAGGCGGTCGGTCTGCAGGCGTACGCCGCCTTCGGAAATGTCGGTCGTGGTGCAGGGGAAACTCGTGCCGTCGATTTCCGGCTGGGTCGGACAGGATTGCACGCGCACTACCACCGGCGCGCAATGGGGCAACCGTTTTTCGCGGCGCTTGTCATGGTTGGGCACGTGAACTCCGTCGCCGTCAAGGGCTGCCGGGGGTTGCCCCGGGAATCTAATGCACCGGTGACGGCGCCGACGGTTCCTTCGCGTCGATCTCCACGTGGATGTCGCCGTCCATTTCGCTGACGATGACATGCCCGCCATGTTCAAGCTGGCCGAACAACAGTTCCTCCGCCAGCGCGCGCTTGATCTTTTCCTGGATGATGCGCGCCATCGGGCGGGCGCCCATGACCTTGTCGTAGCCATGTTCCGCCAGCCAGGTGCGGGCAGAATCATCCACATCCATGGCAACCTTCTTCTGATCCAGTTGCGCCTGCAGTTCCACCAGGAACTTGTCCACCACGTTCAGGATGGTCTTCATGTCCAGCGGGTTGAACTCGATGATGGCGTCGAGCCGGTTGCGGAACTCGGGGCTGAACGTGCGCTTGATGACTTCCATCGCGTCCGAGGTGTGATCCTGCTGGGTGAAGCCCATGGACGGGCGGCTGATGCGGTCCGCACCCGCGTTGGTGGTCATGATGAATATCACGTTGCGGAAATCCGTCTGCCGGCCGTTGGTGTCGGTCAGCGTGCCGTGATCCATGACCTGCAGCATCAGGTTGAACACGTCCGGGTGCGCCTTTTCCATTTCGTCCAGCAGCAGCACCGCATGCGGATGCTTGTTGATGGCATCGGTCAGCAGCCCGCCCTGGTCAAATCCGATGTAGCCCGGCGGTGCGCCGATGAGCCGCGACACCGTGTGCCGTTCCATGTACTCGGACATGTCGAAGCGCACCAGCTCGATGCCCAGCACCCGTGCCAGTTGCCGGCTGACCTCGGTCTTACCGACGCCGGTGGGGCCGGCGAACAGGAACGCGCCGATGGGGGTCTGCGGATTGCCGAGACCCGAGCGCGCCATCTTGATGGCGGCGGCCAGCATGCCGATGGCCTGGTCCTGTCCGAACACCACCATTTTCAGGTCCCGCTCCAGGTTGCGCATCACGTCCTTGTCGGAGGAGTTCACCGTCTTGGGCGGGATGCGGGCCACCTTGGCGACGATGTTTTCAATGTCGGTGACGCCGATGATCTTCTTGCGCTTGGAGGGCGCGACCAGGCGCTGGGAGGCGCCGGCCTCGTCAATGATGTCAATGGCCTTGTCTGGCAGGTGCCGGTCGGTGATGTAGCGATCGGTCAGTTCCGCCGCGCTGCGCAGCGCCTGCTGGGTGTAGCGCACGTCGTGATGTTCCTCGAAACGTGACTTCAGGCCCTGCAGGATCTTCACGGTCTCCTCGATGGACGGCTCGGTGACATCGATCTTCTGGAAACGGCGCGCCAGCGCGCGGTCCTTCTCGAAGATGCCGCGGAATTCCTGGTAGGTGGTCGAGCCGATGCACTTGATCTCGCCCGAGGCCAGCACCGGCTTGATGATGTTGGAGGCGTCCATGACGCCGCCGGAAGCCGCGCCGGCGCCGATGATGGTGTGGATCTCGTCGATGAACAGGATCGAGCCCGGCTTTTTCTTCAGTTGCGCGATCACGCCCTTCAGCCGCTTCTCGAAGTCGCCGCGATACTTGGTGCCCGCCAGCAGCGCGCCCATGTCCAGAGCGTAGATGGTGGACTCCAGCAGCACCTCCGGTACTTCCTTTTCCACGATCATGCGCGCCAGACCCTCGGCGATGGCGGTCTTGCCCACGCCGGCCTCGCCCACGTAGAGCGGATTGTTCTTGCGGCGGCGGCACAGGATCTGGATCGTGCGCTCCACCTCGTTGGCGCGGCCGATGAGCGGGTCGATCTTGCCGGCGCGGGCCTGTTCATTCAGATTCACCGCGTAGCTGTCGAGCGCCCCCGGTCCGCCTTCCTCGCCGGCCGCCTGCTCACCCTCACCGGACTGATTCTCCTGGCCGGTACCGCGTTCCTCCTCCGGCACCTTGGCAATGCCGTGGGCGATGAAATTGACCACGTCCAGGCGCGCGATGTTCTGACGGCTCAACAGGAACACGGCATGGGATTCGCGCTCGCCGAAGATGGCCACCAGCACGTTGGCGCCGGTGACTTCCTTCTTGCCCGAGGACTGCACGTGGAACACCGCACGCTGCAAAACACGCTGGAATCCCAGCGTCGGCTGCGTCTCGCGCTCGTCGTTGTCCGGCAGGATGGTGGAATTGTCGTCAATGAACTTGACCAGTTCATTGTGCAGCACGTTCAGGTTGGCGCCGCAGGACTTCAGGACCTCGGCCGCGGAACGGTTGTCCAGCAGCGCCAGCAGCAGGTGCTCCACGGTCATGAATTCATGCCGCCGTTCACGGATGCGGCGGAAGGCGTCGTTCAATGTGTGTTCCAGTTCTTTATCGAGCATGGGAGTCAGGCCTTTTCCATTGTGCACAGCAGTGGATGCTGATGTTCGCGGGCATAGCTGTTTACCTGCGCCACTTTGGTTTCCGCGACCTCGTGGGTGAAGATGCCGCAAATGCCCTTGCCGCGCGTGTGTACTTCGAGCATCACGCGTGTCGCATTTTGCCGATCCAGTGAGAAAAAGTTCTCCAGGATATGGACGACAAAATCCATGGGCGTGTAGTCGTCGTTGATCAGGATGACCTTGTAAAGGGGCGGGCGCTTAAGGCGCGGCTTCGCCTCCTGTACCGCCAGGCCGTCTTCATGCTGATGGCCTGCCTTCTCCGGCATTCCGTTTCCTCCTGCAGTAGCCCGTGGCGTATGCATATATTACAGCGAAGTGCGGGGCCTGGCGGCAAGATCGCGCCGCGGACGGCCCGGGGCACGGCCCCGGGGGCCGGCTGCACCTGCCTCTGTGACCCGGTCAGGACCCATTAATTCAATGAACTTGCGCGCCGCCGGGGAGTTGACCTTGCCGCGCCGCTGGATCAGGCCGTAGCTGCGCCCGGGAAAATAATTCCGCAGCGAAATACGCGCCAGTTTCTCGCCGCCGGTCAGGCAGATACTGGTGACAATGGAGATGCCGAGGCCCATTTCCACGTAGCGCTTGATTACCTCCCACCCCCCGGCCTCCATCTTCAGCTTGTAATCAAGATTGTGCTGCTGGAAGACAATATCAATGACCCCCCGGGTCGACATTTGCCGCGGTGGCATAATCATTGGATACGGCAGGATGTCCCGCAGCGTGACCCGCTCACGCTCCGCCAGGGGGTGGCCGAGTGGGGTGATCAGCACCGGCTCATAGGAAAACAACGGTGTGAACAGGATATCCTCCGGGATCTGCAGGATCGGGCCGACGGCGAAATCCGCGGTGCCGGACCGCAGCAGTGCCAGGCCGTCAACGCCGGAGGCGTTGTGCAAGGTCACCGGAATGTGGGGATAGAGCTGGGAAAAGCGGTTTACGAAGC
>CAYMXG010000021.1:0-15424 GCA_964394115.1 uncultured Enterobacteriaceae bacterium
GGACGACCGCCAGGGACGGCGGAAGTGCGGAAAACGCATGGAGCAGTTTTCCGCCGGAGGAAATGCAATGGATTGTCGGGAACAATCCATTGCCTGGCTGCGCTCATAACGTTTTGCATCAATCTGTTAGACTGCGCGCCCTTGCTCAGCAGTAAATGACATGACGAAAAAACGCACTGCATCCATACGCCGCGAGACCCGCGAGACCCGCGTTGCGCTTGACCTGGGTGTCGATGGCACCGGCAAGGGTGAGTTCCGCATCGGTATTCCGTTTCTCGAGCACATGCTGGATCAAGTGGCGCGGCACGGCATGCTGGATCTCAAAATCTTCGCCGAAGGCGATCTGGCCGTGGATGCACACCACACCGTCGAGGACGTCGGGATCTGCCTGGGCCAGGCCTTGCGAGAGGCCCTCGGCGACAAGGCCGGGATCCGGCGATTCGGCCACGCCTATGTGCCGCTGGATGAGGCCCTCTCAAGGGTGGTCGTGGATTGTTCCGGGCGTCCCGGACTGGAGTACCACGTCGAATATCCCCGCGCCCGCATCGGCGAGTTCGATGTGGACCTGATCCGGGAATTCTTTCAAGCCGTGGTCAATCATGCCGGCCTGACCATGCATGCGGACACGCTGCGTGGCCGAAACGCGCACCATATAGCGGAAACCCTGTTCAAGGGGTTTGGACGCGCGTTGCGCATGGCGCTGGAACCGGACGCGCGGCTGGCGGGCGAGACTCCATCCACGAAGGGTTCCCTCTAAATCCTTCCGCGCCGCCATGGCCACGGTCGCAGTGCTGGATTACGGCAGCAGCAACCTTCGTTCGGTCGTCAAGGCGCTGCACGCGGTGGCCGCGCCGGACATGCAGGTGCGCATCAGCACCACTGCCGCGGAGTTGCGCCGCGCTGACCGCATTGTCTTTCCCGGCCAGGGCGCCATAGGCCAGTGCATGCAGCGACTGCAGGCGCTGGATTTGATTGAAGCCCTGACCGACTGCATGCGCGACAAACCCTTCCTCGGCATCTGCCTTGGCATGCAAAGCCTGTTCAGCGCGAGTGAAGAGAACGGCGGCACGCCATGCCTGAACATCGTTCCCGGCACGGTGCGGCGTTTTCCCGCAGGCGCCGGACTCAAGGTGCCGCACATGGGCTGGAATCAGGTCCGGCAAAGGTTACCGCATCCGCTCTGGGGAGATATCCCCGGCGGCGAGCGTTTTTACTTCGTGCACAGCTACTATGCTGCGCCAGCGGACACCGCGCACATCGCCGGCAGCACCGATTACGGCATGGATTTCACTTCGGCAGTGGCGCACGACAATCTGTTCGCGGTGCAATTCCACCCGGAAAAAAGCCAGCGCCCCGGCCTGGCACTGCTGCGCAATTTTCTGCACTGGCAACCGTGACCGGTCCGGCTGGCGGGATTCCGCCGCCGGAAAAACAAATGGGCCATGGATCGAGAGGATCCATGGCCCGCTGAAACTACCGGGCCGGCAGACCGGCCCGGAGGATTAATCAGCAATCAACCTGCCGCCATATCCTTCAATGCCTTCAGGGCGATGGCACGCACGGAGTTGGTGGCCGGTTTGGCCTTGATCATTATCTCTTCGCCGGTGAAGGGATTAATGCCCTTGCGCGCGGCACGCGCGGGCTTCATGACGCGACGCAACTTCACTGCGATTGACGGCACGGTGAATTCGCCCGAGCCCTTCTTGTTCAGATGACAACGCGCAAGCCCGGTCATGGAATCGAGTACTGCGCCAACCTGCTTTTTCGTCATCCCGGTGTCTTCCGCGATGGCGCTCAAGATCTGCGACTTGGTCTGCTTGCTGGTTATGACTGTTGGTTTCTTGGCCATTTAATTGTCCTCATTATTCTGCTGGTGATTTGGATGTTCGCTGCCCCAGAATGCCCCGCCCGGCACGCGGCCCGGCGGTCAATGCTGTCATTATTGTTTGTAGCTCAAGGCCGGGTAATTATCCTATTTAAATGGGACGATTGCCATCCGGAAATCCCTTTATTTCCCGCTTTTCCTGCCCAATCCGTCCCTGCACTTCCTGCCACAGGGCCGCGAATGATGCGCTGGGCTCGCTGCCCGGGGCGCAGACGGGGAGCGGGGCGCGGAACTCCCCCATGCGCTCCACCACGGCGGAATAACTGATGCTGGTGTTCAACACCTCGGGATGATCGCGGTGCACGTCCAGCATAATGTCGCGGTGCAGACGGCGGCGCCGGTCAACCATGGAGAAGAACGGCAGCAGTCGCACCTGGAACTCCGGATGTTTCCCGAACCAGGACTTGAGCCGTTCATAGACACGCAACGACAGGAAGGTTGGAATCAGGGGGATCAGCAGGACATCTGCGGCGCGAAAGACATTCTCGGACACGATTGAAATCGCGGGCGCACAGTCCAGGAACACATGGTCATATTCACCGCGCACCGGTGCCACGAGCTCGGCGAGACGCCCGGCCCAGCGCTTTTTCCGCCCCAGATACTGATCCAGATTGCGATAGGAAAAATCCGCCGGCATCAAATCCAGGCCGGGATAGTTTGTTGCCTTGATGAAGTCCTGCAGTTCGCGCCGGCCCTTGATTAGCTGCTTGCTGCCGCCGCGAATCCTGGGTTTCACGCGAAAAAAGTAGCTGGCGGCGGCCTGCGGATCCAGATCCCACAGCAACACCTGGCCGCCGGCAGCGGTCGCCGCGTAGGCCAGGTTGACCGCTGCCGTGGTCTTTCCGACCCCGCCCTTCAGGTTGTAGCAGGCGAAGACTTTGGCACTCATGGCGGCCCTGCCAGCAATCTTTGCATGGCGGCGCGCACCGGTTCCGCCGCAAACTGCTCAAAGCGCCGGACGAAACCCTGTTGCGCCTTCAGTTCCAGCCGATCCAGTTCCAATCCCAGTTCCGCCATCGCAGCCAGTGATTGCGGGTCCATGCCGGTCCGCGCCAGAAACTCCTGCTGCCATTGCCGCAGCCACTCACGCTGCACGTGGTAGTCCACGATGTCGCCCAGTACTCCCTGCAACTTGCGCAGACGGCGCAGCACCTCGTCCACCTCCCCAGGTGGATAAAGCGTGCGAAAGGCCTCAAGCAGGTAGCGCAGCTTCTTGCCTTCCTTGCGCAACTCATGCAAAACCGGGCTGTACGTGCCGACCCCGCAGCGCGCCCCATCGCGCAGCAGGCGCTTGTGCAGGCGCCGCAATGCATCGTTGGCGGCGTCCTGTACATAAGGCGCGGAATTGATGCGCGGCGCATGCCGGCCGGCGAACCCCTCGAGGTAATGGCGCCAGTCCGGGAGGAAATTCCGAAACCTGACACCACTCAATGTCAGTACCAGGTCTGCATGCGCCTGACGCCGGCGCTCGACCAGTCCATCCAGCAATGGCGACAGGGCGCGCTCATGCCTGCCGCTGAGCCGGGCCGCCAGCACCGGCAGTGCCGACAGGAAGACATCCAGATCCCGCTGCGGCGACGTGCTTGCACTCAGCCACGCAAAGGTGTCCCGGAATGACGCGGTTCCGCGTCCGGGAAAGGCGCCACGCACCTGCGTCAACAGTGAGCGACTGCGCCGGCAGGCAATGCGGAAGTCATGCAGGAACTCGCTGTCCGTGTCGCTCCGGATGCCGTCCACATTGGCCGCCAGTATCCGCAACTGGCCCAGTAATATCAGGCCCAGGGCGCGGGCGGCGGACTGGCGTGGGCGCAACGGAACCGGCGCATTTACCGGAGCCCCAGCCTGCATTTTGCTGAACAAGGCGAGGAATTTCCTGGCCGGATCGCTTTCCGTTCCGGTGTCATCAAGCATGGCATCAAGTTCCGCGAACAGGCGCCGGCAGGACTTCTCATACCCGCGCAATGGCCAGAGTCGCAGCACGTTCAGCAGTGTCGTGCCGCGCCCGGTGGAGACGGCCCCAATTACCTGTTCCCGCGACAACGTGGCGCGGAACTTCCCTTCGCCGTCGATCACGCGAAATTCGGTGATGCGCATGCATAGTACACATTGCACCAGCAACGCCCGGCCACCGAGCAGCGGCTGGATTGCAGATTCCACCGGCCCAGCCGTCACCACGAATGGCTCCGGTACCGGTGTGATCAGCGCTTGTTCCACGTAATCCGCTTCCGCTCCGGCGCCGTACAGGCGCACGCGCGACCCGCCATCCACATCCAGCTCCAGAAAACGGCCCGCCCGGCGTAAGCGATGATCAAACGTGTCAAACAACAGGCGTTGAATCTGGCGCGTACCGGACCGCCGGACATCGAAGGAGGAGGCCACCAGGTTGCGCGCAAAAACGAACTCCCGCTGGGTCGCAAGGACGCGTTGGAACAACCGTCCGTTCATGGGAAATACCTACCGCTGCCGGATGGAGACGAAGGAGGCGTCAGTATCAACGCGGACGGGGTAGGTTTGAAATCAGGGACGCGACAGGGCCCGATGCGCGATATCCCTGCGATAGAACATGCCTGGCCAGTTAATCCGATCCACGGCGGCATAGGCGTGCCGCCGCGCCTCCGCGACGCCGTTACCCAATGCGCCCACGCACAGCACCCGCCCGCCGCTGGTGACCGTGTCGCCACCGCGCAGCATCGTGCCGCCGTGAAACACTTTGACGTCCTGACCAAGGTCCTGCTCCAGTCCATGAATGACATCACCCTTGCGCGGTTCATCGGGATAACCCTCGGCGGCGAGCACCACGCCCAACGCCACGCGGTCATCCCAATGCAAATGATGGCCTGCCAGCCGGCCTGCAACTGCCGCCATGCACAGGTCAACCAGGCTGCTCTGCAATCGCAGCATAATTGGCTGTGTTTCCGGGTCGCCCATCCGGCAGTTGAATTCCAGAACCGTTGGTGCACCGTCGGTACCGATCATCAATCCGGCATAGAGAAACCCGACATAGGGCTTGCCCTCCGCCGCCATGCCGGCGATCGTGGGCAGAATAATGGCGGACATGACCCGGTCATGCACAACCGGGGTCACCACCGGCGCCGGTGAATATGCGCCCATGCCGCCGGTATTCGGCCCCCGATCACCGTCATCCCGCGTCTTGTGATCTTGGGAACTGGCAAGCGACACAACGTTTTCGCCGTCGCTGACCACCATGAAGCTGGCCTCCTCACCGGGCAGAAAATCCTCCACCAGTACCCGTTGCCCGGCCGCGCCAAACCGGTTCCCGTCCAGCATGTCACGGGCGGCGGCGATGGCCTCGGCCTGATCCTGTGCCACCACGACACCCTTGCCGGCAGCCAGACCATCGGCCTTCACTACCACCCGCCCCGGCCGGCTGCGCACGAATTCCAGGCACGCCTCCAGTTCCGTGAAGCTGCCATAGCCCGCCGTCGGTATGCGATGGCGGGCCAGAAAATCCTTGCAGAAAGTCTTGGATCCTTCCAGGGCGGCGGCCGCCGCCGATGGCCCGAAACAGCGCAGACCGCGGGCGCGGAACCTGTCCACGCAACCCGCCACCAGCGGCGCTTCCGGTCCGATGATGGTAAGCGCCACATTCTGTCGTGCGGCAAACTCCACCAGCACCGCGATCGCTTCGGCACGAATCGGAACATTGGTCAGTTTATTTTCCCGCGCCGTGCCCGCGTTACCGGGCGCCACAAATACCTGCGCCACGTCGTCATCCTGCGCCGCCTTCCAGGCCAGCGCATGTTCACGTCCGCCACCGCCGACAACGAGTATCCGCTGCGTCACGCGTTGCCCGCGCGTCAGTGGCGAAAGTGCCGCATGCCGGTAAACACCATGGCCATGTCATGCTCATCCGCGGCGGCGATCACCTCAGCGTCGCGCATTGAACCGCCCGGCTGCACCACGGCGCGAATGCCGGCAGCGGCCGCGGAATCAATGCCGTCCCGAAACGGAAAAAATGCATCCGACGCCATGACCGCAGCACCGATATCAAGCCGTTCATCCGCGGCCTTGATGGCCGCAATTCGGGCACTGTAGACGCGGCTCATCTGCCCGGCGCCAATGCCCAGGGTGCGACATCCGCGCGCATACACAATGGCGTTCGACTTGACATACTTGGCGACGCGCCAGGCAAATTGCAGGTCTGTCAATTCCTCCCGGGTCGGTTCGCGACGGGTGACGGCTTTCATATCCTGCACAGTTACAACGCCTGAATCGCTGTCCTGGATCAACAATCCGCCACTAATGCGCTTCATCTCCAGTTGCCGCAGGACCTGCGATCGATTCCCGGCAACCAGGACCCTGACCCCCGGTTTCAGCGCCGTGGTGCGCAGTGCCGCATCGGAAACCTCCGGCGCCAGGATCACCTCAACGAATTGCCGCCCGAGGATGGCCGCTGCCGTGGCTTCATCCAGGGGCCGGTTAAAGGCAATGATGCCGCCAAAGGCAGAGGTGGGATCGGTGGCATAGGCATGCTCGTACGCGTCCAGGAGGATGCCGGCCTCCGCCACGCCGCAGGGGTTGGCGTGTTTGACAATGACGCACGCAGGACCTGCAAATGACAGCACGCACTCCAGCGCCGTGTCCGCATCGGCGAGGTTGTTGTAGGAAAGTTCCTTGCCCTGCAACTGGCGCGCACCGGCCAGCGTCCCCACCGGCGGTTGCGGCTCGCTATAAAGGGCCGCAGCCTGGTGCGGATTCTCTCCGTAGCGCAAATCCTGCAGCTTGCGGAACTGGAAGGTAAACGTGCGCGGAAAATCCAGCGCTTCTCCTGCCGCATCCATGGCGCCGAGATAATTGGAAACGGCGGCGTCGTATTCTGCGGTGTGCGCGAAGACCTTCTGGGCCAGGCGAAAACGCAATGCATCACCCAGTTCGCGGTCATTGCCGGCGAGTTCGCGCAATACCTCAGCATAATCCGCCGCATCCACCACCACGCCGACACGGGCATGATTCTTGGCTGCGGCGCGCAGCATGGCAGGCCCGCCGATATCGATATTTTCAATTGCTTCGGCCAGTGTGCACTTGGGGCGACTGACCGTGGCGGCAAAGGGATAGAGGTTCACCACCAGCAGGTCGATGGCGTCAATGCCGTGGGCCCGCATGACTGCGTCATCGACGCCGTAACGACCCAGTAACGCGCCATGCACCTTCGGATGCAGCGTCTTCACGCGGCCGTCCATGATCTCGGGAAAGCCGGTGTAGTCGGAGATCTCCTGGACCTTGATTGCGCTGTCCTGCAACAGCCGCGCCGTGCCGCCGGTGGACAAGATATGAATGCCGAGGCCGGCCAAACCGCGCGCCAGTGCCACTATGCCGGTCTTGTCAGAAACGCTGATGAGTGCTCTGCGAACGGCCATGAACCTGTTACCCAAGTTGCGCCGCTGCCGGCTTTTAAAGATCAGTCGGGGACAGTTTTCAACTCTGTCGCTGTTACAAATCCTGCTGCACTGCGCTTATATACCAGCCCGTCAGGCATCAATACCGTACTTGTCCAACCGGCTGCGCAAAGTGGCGCGGTTCAAACCCAGCAGTTGCGCAGCCCGGCTGATGTTGCCCCCGGTATTTTTCATGACCACCTCGAACAGCGGCTTCTCCACCTCGGACATGAACAAATCATATAGCCCGGCCGGATCATGGCCATCCATGTCGCGGAAATAACGCTCCATGGCTTCGTGCACATTTTCGCGCAGCGACGCCACGGCGCGCCCTCCGGCGGCAGTCTTGCGAACCGCATTCATGCAGCCGCCTCCAGTTCCTGCCGCCCAAACCATGCCGACAGGGCCGCCGCCTGTTCGGTGCCGCGTTCTGCCCGGTTGACCTGCGCCCGAAGTTCTTCCGCGCCACCCAGCGTGCGCAGGTACCAGCCCACATGCTTACGCGCCACGCGCACGCCCTGATGCTCGCCATAAAACTCGTACAGGCGCTCCAGGTGCCGCAACAGAATGGCCCAGACGGCAAAGGGTTCCGGCGCAGGCAGCATGGTGCCGTGTTCGAGGAAATGGAGGATCTCGCGAAATATCCATGGGCGTCCCTGGGCCGCGCGTCCGATCATGAGTCCATCGGCACCGGTCTGTGCCAGGACCTCGCGTGCCGCAACTGCACTGCTGATGTCGCCATTGGCCAGCACCGGGATGGACACTGCCGCCTTGACGGCGCGAACGGTGTCATGTTCCGCGCGCCCCTGGAAACCGCAGGCCCGTGTCCGTCCATGCACCGCTAGAGCCTGCACACCGAGGTCCTCCGCCATGTGCGCCACCGGTACCGCATTCCGGTACGCATTGTCCCAGCCGGTGCGAATCTTCAGCGTCACCGGTACGTTCACCGCGGCCACGACACTTTCCAGTATCCGGGCCACCAGAAACTCATCCCGCAACAGCGCGGAACCGGCGGCGACATTGCACACCTTGCGTGCCGGGCAACCCATGTTGATGTCGATTATCTCCGCGCCGCAGTCCGCGTTGAAGCGTGCCGCCACCGCCATCTGCCGCGGATCTGCGCCTACAATCTGTACCACGCGCGGCCCCGGCTCGCCGGCATGATCGCGTCGCAGACGCGTCTTGCGGCTGTCCTGCAGTTGCGGGGCGCTGCTCACCATTTCGGAAACGGCCATGCCAGCGCCCAGTTCGCGGCACAACAGGCGAAAGGGACGATCCGTGATTCCGGCCATCGGCGCCAGCACGAGGTTATTGCCCAACAAATACGGTCCTATTTTCATTCCCTTCTTAAACCGCTTTTTTTATGTGAAACAAACGCCCCGCACGAGCCGGCGATACCGGCGCAAGAACGTGTCGGGCAAAGCGCAGATCGGGCGATCTGTTTATCGACTGCGCGCATCGAAATTCTTTATCACGTTTCGATCCACGCAGCGGCTTTTGTGGGTGGCAATCATAACGACAAGCAGGCCGCGATGAAAGTCGCCAGCACTTAAAATTAGTCAGCGTAAGTTGCGCCGCATACTTCAAACTTGCATGTCACGGGAATCAAGCAGTTGCGCGTTACACCGGTGGAAGGACCTGCGAATGCCCTGATAAGTCCATCCCGTACCTGTCAGAGTTCCTTACATGAACCCGATCTCGAAACTCACCGCCTCCGGGCCAACACCGACGATCTCCAGCACTACCTGCACCGGCGCGCCGGGTGCCATTCCAAGCTGCTGATCGATGCTGGCGTCCAGGTATTCCGCGGGCGCAAACGCGCGCGCTGCCAGGACCCGGCCATTGCTGTCCGAGAGGGCCAGTTGAATGCGTGGAAATGGTTGTGCAAATCGGGCTCCATTGCTGATGGTTGCATTGACCAGCAATGCATCCTGGTAGCGGGGATGCACTCGCACATCCCGATTCACCACCGAGATGGCAGGCAGGTCGCGCCCACGCAGGGCGTCACAACCCAACTGCAGGCACAGCCGTTCTACATATGGCGACAATTCCGGGTACCTGGCACGCAGGACATCGCGCTGAAACCACGCGATCTGCCCTGCGCCAATCAGCAACAGTACCAGCACCACGATGGGCCAGCCCCAGCGCCGGCCGGGACCTGCCACGGTGTCCTCATCCTCGATATTTACCGGGGGTCTCCAGGCCGGGGTGGGCCGGCCCGGGGCAACCACGGACGGCGGCGGATCCACGCTGGCGATGTCAAAATCCGGCTCCTCCAGTTCCGGCTCCGAAACCATAACTGCCACCGCGGGACGATCCAGCGGCGCGTCATGCAGCCGCAACAGGGCGTTGAAGCGGGCGCCGCAATACCCGCAGCGCACCAGGCCTGCGGCCGCGGACAGGTGACGCGCCGTCAGTCGAAATTGACGCTGGCAGGTCGGGCAATTGGTAAACATGCAATCCCGGGGGTTCAGCCTGCGGATGCCGCGCCGCGACGCCGGCCCTGCACCAGGGCCCATTCATTACGAAAAGTCATACCGCCCATGCTAAACCAGGGGTCATAGGCAGCCAAACAATCCCCGGCCTGGGTTGCCAGCAACCCGGACAACGCCAGCGATGCACCGGGCCGGACCAGGCGCGCAAAATGCGGGGCCAGTTCCAACAGGGGGTTCAGCAGGATGTTGGCAACCAGGAGGTCTGCCGGCCGATCCGGCACCGCGCCGGGTGACAGGAAACGCACGCGACCCAGCAGTTGATTGCGTTCCGCGTTGAGGCGGCTCGCCACCAGCGCCTGGGCATCAATGTCCACCAGCCATGCCTCTGCAGCGCCGAGCAGCGCGGCGCAGAGCCCGAGGACGCCCGATCCGCAGCCGTAATCGATGAGCACACTGCCAGGCAATTCGCGGGACGCCAGCCAATCCAGACACAGAGCAGTGGTGGGGTGGGAACCGGTGCCAAACCCGAGACCCGGGTCAAGTATCAGCACCTTCCGATCCGCAGGTGCAGTCACCCAGCTGGGACAGACACACAGTTGATCGCCGAACAGCAGAGGTTCGATGCCTGCGCGCCCGCTCAATGACCAATCCTGATCGCCGAGCTCATCTATATATAAAGATTCCGCGAGCGTTGTACCCAACCGATTGCGCAGGCAGGCGATCAGAATGTCGGGCTCTGCATCAATGGGAAACAGTGCCTGCAGCCGGCTCTGGCGCCAGTACTCCGGGGCGGCCGGGTCATCGCTGTACAACGCACCCTCCCCGCGCGCGACGATGCTGACGGAATCGGCGCCGAGCCGGTCCAGGAACTGCATCAGGGGCTCCACGTCGGCGCGCGCGCAGTCCATGGAAATTCGCAACCAGGGCAATTTGGTCACTCCCTGACGGGAAACCGCGCAGTGGGTGCGTGCCAGCCGGTCAGCGCGGGACCAGTCTGTTCTGCAGATAGTGAATGTCCGTGCCGCCCACCGCGAACGCTGCATCCTGCAGGATCTTCTGGTGCAGTGGAATGTTGGTCTTGATACCGTCGATAACGATCTCGGCCAGCGCCGTGCGCATACGCGCAATGGCGAACTCGCGGGTCTCGCCGTGGGCGATGATCTTGCCGATCATGGAGTCATAATGGGGGGGCACGCGGTAGCCGTCATAAATGTGCGTGTCGATACGTATCCCCGGGCCGCCGGGATGGTGGATGTGCTCAATCAGGCCCGGGCTGGGCATGAACGTCTCCGGATCCTCGGCATTGATGCGGCATTCAATGGCGTGGCCGCGCCACTGGATGTCCTCCTGGCGGTAGGAGAGCGGGTCGCCGTTGGCGATGTGCAATTGCTCCTTGACGATGTCCACGCCGGTCACCATTTCCGTCACCGGGTGCTCCACCTGGATGCGCGTGTTCATTTCAATGAAATAGAACTGGCCGTCCTGATACAGGAATTCCATGGTGCCGGCGCTGCGATATCCGATGGCCGCGCAAGCCTCCACGCAGCGCGCGCCGATGCGGCGCTTCAACTCGAGGTCGATACCGGGCGCCGGTGCCTCCTCCAGCACCTTCTGGTGCCGGCGCTGCATGGAACAATCCCGTTCGCCCAGGTGAATAACATTGCCATGCTCATCCGCGAGGATTTGGATCTCCACATGGCGGGGGTGCTCGAGGAATTTCTCCAGATACACCGTCTCGTCGCCGAATGCGGCCTGCGCCTCGGCGCGCGTCAACTGCACCGCATTGCGCAACGACGCTTCGCTGTGCACGACGCGCATGCCGCGGCCGCCGCCACCGCCGGAGGCCTTGATCATTACCGGGTAACCTACGTGACGCGCGACACGCGCCATTTCCTCTGCGTCCTCCGGCAGTGGCCCATCCGAGCCGGGAACGCAGGCGATACCGGCGTTCTGCATGGCCTTGCGCGCGCCGATCTTGCTGCCCATGAGCCGGATGGTTTCCGACCTGGGGCCGATGAAGATGAAACCGCTTTGTTCCACGCGTTCAGCAAAGTCCGCGTTTTCGGACAGAAAACCGTAGCCTGGATGAATGGCGACGGCATCGGTGACCTCGGCCGCACTGATCACCGCAGGAATATTCAGGTAACTCAGTGTCGCCAGTGCCGGGCCGATGCACACTGCCTCATCAGCGAGCAGCACATGCTTCTGCTCCCGATCCTGCTCGGAGAATACCGCCACCGTGCGAATGCCCAACTCGCGGCAGCCACGCAGGATGCGCAGCGCAATCTCGCCGCGATTGGCTATCACTACTTTCTCTAGCATGGGGATGACATGGAAGCGGGCCCGGGATTGCAGGCAACCGGCGTTGCCGCCGGCTCAAACCTCACGGATCACAAACAGCGGCTGGCCGTACTCAACGGGATCACCATTCTCCACCTGGATCTTGGCGATGACGCCACCGACGTCCGCCTCGATCTGATTCATGATCTTCATGGCCTCAATGACACACAGCACATCGCCCTTGCGCACTGACTGTCCCAGGGTAACGTACGCAGGCTTGCCGGGCGCCGCGGCCTCGTAGAACAGCCCCACCATGGGCGCACGCACCACGTGGCCATCCGCTTCGGCCGGGGTTTCCAGTTCCGCACCCGCCAGCGCGGCGCTGGTTGAGACGGGGCCCTGCGCTGGCGCCATGAAGCTCATGCCGGCGACAGGCGCCGCGCTGGCCCGACTGACGCGCACGGATTCCTCGCCCTCGTGGATTTCGATCTCGCTGATCCCGGATTCCTCCAGCAATTCGATGAGTTTTTTGACCTTGCGTATGTCCATGGACTATTTGCCTCGCCTACCCAGGTAACAGTCCGCAGCCCGCAGCGCCAATTCATAACCCTGCACACCGAGCCCGCTGATTATCCCCACCGCGATGTCGGTCAGGAAGGAATGGTGCCGAAATGGTTCGCGCGCGAAGACATTGGAGATGTGAACTTCTATGAACGGGATGCCCACACCCAGCAGCGCGTCCCGCAGTGCAATACTGGTGTGGGTCAGGGCGCCGGGGTTGATCACGACAAACGCCACCCCTTCGCTCTTGGCCTGCTGCACCCGATCCACCATGGCGTGTTCAGCATTGGTCTGGAAACAGGCAATGGAATGCCCCAACTCGTCCCCCAGCCGGGCCAACGCGGCTTCCACATCCACCAGGGTCGCCGAGCCATACACTTCGGGCTCACGTGTACCGAGCAAATTCAGGTTGGGTCCGTTCAGGACCAGGATTTTTGCCATGGGAGTTCCGGAGATAAAGGAATTTAGCAGGAATTTGACGCCGTTTTGAAGATACTACCAGAAGTTCTTCCAGTTACGAAAGCCGGGCTACAACAGGGGAAACAGGGCTTCCTCCGCTTGTTCCGTGGATAACGGTCCCGCATGCACAAATGCGATCTTGCCGTCGCGACCCACCAGCACCGTATAGGGGAGCGCCCCGGCCAGATTGCCGTAGGACTCCGCTACCTGGATGACCTCCATTTCGCCGACCAACACCGGGTAGTTCACCTGGTGTTCCGCCGCGAATCGACGCACCGGATCCGGCTGTTCCAGCGCCACACCGATAAATTGCAGCCCGCGGTCGGCATATTTCCGCTGCAAGGCAACGAATTCGGGGATTTCCTTGCGGCACGGCGGGCACCAGGTGGCCCAGAAGTTGATTGCCAGGACCTTGCCATCCCACTCACCTACATTGTGCATCACCCCATTCAGGTCAGGCAGCGCGAAATCCGGCCGCGCCGCACCGACAATGGCCGTGGCGCGGATGGCGGTCGTCAGTGTCGCAGCCGTGGGCGGTTCTGCCGCGCCGCGGTCATGCTGCCAGCGGGCGAAAACAAAACCAGCTGCTGCAGCGATCAAGCACAAGCCCCCGGCGAGGGTTGCGGCACTGAACCGGGTCATGAACGGATGACCCGTTCCAGATGCGCGACAAATTGATCGGCGTCCAGAAACTCGCCCACCCGCTGTTGCTGCAATTCACCCGCTTCGGCGTCGAAAAACAGGATCGCCGGCGGACCATACAGGCTGAATTCATCCAGCAACTGCTGGTCCGCGCCCGTATACCCGGTAACATCAACCTGCAGCAGCACCACGCCCTGCAACCGTGCATGCACCCGCGGATCAGGAAAAGTCTCCCGTTCAAGCTCCTTACAGGTAATGCACCAGTCCGCATAAAAATCCAGCATCACCGCCCGGCCCTGGTTGCGGGCGCGATCCAGCTCTGCCTGCAGACCGGCCAACGAACTGATGCGTTTGAAGGGTAATGGCGCGGCGTTGTTCTCGCCCCCGGCGTCCGTCAGCCGCGCCAGTGGGCGCAGCGGGTCATCGCCGCCACTGGCAGCTCCGACCACCAACGTGGTGCCGTAAACCAGGAATGCAAGCCCCAGGCCCTTGCCCGTTCTGCGCCAGGATAGATTGCCTTCCAGCGGATCCAGGGCACCCATGAACATCGCGGCCAATAGGAACAGCACGCCCCACAGCAGCAGCGTGAGTGGACCGGGAATGATGCGACTCAGAAACCAGACGACCACGCCCAGCATCACAAAACCGCACGCGCGCCGCACTGACTCCATCCAGTACCCGGCGGGTGGCAACAGGTAGCCCGCCGATGCGCCCAATACGAGCAGGGGGACGCCCATGCCGATGCCCAGCGCGAACAGCGCTGCGCCGCCAAGCACTGCATCGCCGGTCTGGGTGATGTAGACAAGGGCGGCAGCCAACGGCGGCGCCACACAGGGCCCGACAATCAGCGCCGACAGTGCGCCCATTACCGCTACGCCGCGCAGCGAGCCGCGGCGTTGATGATGGGTGAGGTGGCTGAGCCAACTTTGCACACGCGTTGGAACTTGCAGACGGAACAGGCCAAACATGGACAGTGCCAGCAACAAAAATACGCCACTGAAAAGCACGATCACCCACGGGGTCTGGGCAGCTGCCTGCAGATTGAACCGGGTCATCCCGGCAACCAATCCCAGGACCGCATAGGTGGCCGCCATGGCGGCCACATAGGCCAGTGACAGGATGAATCCACGCCTGCGCGAGACGGGCTCGCCGTGCCCGATGATGATGCCAGAGAGAATCGGGACCATGGGGAAAATGCAGGGCGTCAGGGACAGCAGGACACCGAAGCCAAAAAACGCGAGGACACTGGCCAGAAAACCAGCTCCTTTCAGGCCAACCAGGGAGCCGAATGATGACGATTTTGCGGCGCCGGAAATCGCTGCTGTGGGAGGCTGCGATGCGGGGGTCCCGGGCGGCAGCCGGACTGCCACTTCCTGGACCTGGGGCGGGTAACAGACTGACTTGTCCTTGCAACCCTGGTAGCCGACCCGCAGCCGAACGGGAATTTCACCGGCCACATGCCGAATTAGCGGGACCGGAACCGTCAATGCCCCGAAATAGACCTCAACCCGCCCAAATGCCTCGTCTTCCTTGACCTCACCCTGGGGCAGAGAAAGGGTGGTTGAATCAATGGCCGCATTCCCTTCCGCCACCGTAAAAGTGAACTTGTCGCGATACAGGTAATAGCCGTCCTGGATATCCCAGGTGAGTTCTACCCCGGCGGCATCCGCCTCGGCGGATAGCGGAAACGCCTGCTCAGGAGGCAGAATCTCGTCGTTGCCGGTGCCGGCACCGACAAACTCCTGCAAGCGCTCACTTACCGAGAT
>CAYMXG010000022.1:0-15238 GCA_964394115.1 uncultured Enterobacteriaceae bacterium
GTTCCCGGGTACCGCGTCGCCGGGAAGACCGGCACCGTGCACAAGATTGAAGCCGGTGGTTACGCGGAAAGCCGCTACCTGTCGCTGTTTGCCGGGCTGATTCCCGCAAGCAACCCGCGCCTGGTTGCAGTCGTGGTCGTGGATGAGCCGAATGAGGGCGTCCACTACGGCGGGCTGGTGGCGGCCCCCGTGTTTGCTCACGTTATGCGCGGCGCAGTGCGCATCCTCGATATTCCGCCTGATGACATGCCGGCGCTCGAGAACCGGGCGATCCTTGCCGGTGCCAGCGCGCCGGTGCTGTGAATGATGCTGGCAATGAAGACAGTGGATAACGAAACCGGAACAGCACTCCCGGAGCTGCTGCAGGATCTGGTGGCGATCAGGCCCGGGTGCGACGTGCGCGTCACCGGGCTGAGCATGGACAGCAGAACATTGCGCGCGGGTGACGCTTTCCTCGCGCTGCCGGGCCAGAAAGATCATGGCTGGAATCATGCATCCGCGGCAGTCCGGGCCGGTGCGCGCGTGATCCTGGCTGATGCCGCCACGGGTGCGCCCAGGCCGGATCTGGCCGGCATCCCGGTCATCCCGATCCCGAATCTGGGTTCCGTGGCGGGCGTGATTGCAGCGCGCTTTTTCGGCGACCCATCGCAACAGCTGCAGGTGGTTGGCGTGACCGGCACCAATGGCAAGACTTCCACGTCACACTACATAGCATCCGCGATGCAGGAATTCACCGGCGGGCATGCCGGCATCATCGGCACGCTGGGCAGTGGCCCGGTGGGCAGGCTGGGCGCCACCGAACTGACCACACCGGATCCGGTTTCGCTGCAGGCACAAATGGCCGCGCAACTTGCTGAAGGCGTGCAGGCAATCGCCATGGAGGTGTCCTCGCACGCGCTCGATCTGGACCGTATTGCGGGTGTGCATTTCACCACTGCCGTCTTCACCAATCTCACGCGCGATCATTTGGATTTCCACGGCGACATGGCCGCGTATGGCGCTGCCAAGCGCCGCCTGTTTGATTTGCCCGAACTGCAACACGCAGTGGTGAACCTGGATGATGAATTTGGCCGCGAACTGATGCGCGCCTGTTCTGCACGCCTTCCGGTGATCGGCTACCAACTGGTAAACACCGGATTGCCAAAGTCCGCGCCGGACGATGTATTGCTGGGTATGCTCCGCGACAGCGCGCCCGGGCAGTTGCATCTCGACGTACTCGGGCCGTGGGGAAGTGGCCCGCTCCGTTGTGCGCTGACCGGCAGCTTCAACGCTGCCAATGTGCTGGCCGCCTGCGCGACGCTCCACACCCTGTCCGTGCCATTTGCGCGGTCGCTTGAATTGCTGGCACACGCGCGCGCCGTGCCGGGCCGCATGGAGGCATTTCGGGCGCCGGGCCGTCCGACGGTGATTGTGGATTACGCGCATACGCCGGATGCCGTGGAGAAGGCGCTGCAGGCATTGCGCGGCCAATGCCGCGGCCGGCTGATTTGTGTCTTCGGCTGCGGTGGCGATCGCGATCCCGGCAAGCGTCCGCAGATGGGCGCGGCGGCGGAGGCCTGTGCCGATCGCACCGTGGTAACCAGCGACAACCCGCGCAGCGAAAATCCGGACGCGATAATTGCCGCGATCCTCGCCGGCATGCGCGACCCGCACCGCGCCATCGTGGAACCGGACCGGTCGGCGGCGATTACGCTGGCGGTCCGTGCGGCAGGCGCGGAAGACGTGGTACTCGTGGCTGGCAAGGGGCATGAGACCTGGCAGGAAACAGCCGGCCGGCGCCTGCCGTTCAGCGACCGCCAGTTGGTACGAACGCTGCTCGAGGGTGGCGCATGATCGCCATGCAATTGTCCGAGGCAGCACAGAGCATTAATGCCACATTGCACGGGCGGGACGGCGGATTCACCGGGTGCAGCACTGACAGTCGCACGCTGCCGCCGGGGGCGCTGTTCTTTGCATTGCGCGGCGAACAATTTGATGGCCATCGCTTCATCGCGGAAGCATTCCGGCGCGGTGCGTCCGGCGCCGTGGTGGAGCGGGATATTGCGGAGGCCGGGCTGCCATTGCTGGCAGTGCCGGACACTCGACATGCGCTGGGACTGCTCGCGGGCGCATGGCGACAGCGATTCCAGATTCCAATAGTTGCGGTTACCGGCAGCAACGGAAAAACCACGGTGAAGGAAATGCTCGCCGCAATTTTCTCCCCGTTGGCACCAACGCTGGTGACGCCGGGCAATCTCAACAATGACATTGGTGTGCCGCTGACTCTGTTCGGGCTTGGCAACGAACATCGCTTCGGTGTCGTGGAAATGGGCGCAAACCATGCCGGTGAGATCGCCGCGCTTACATGCATGGTGCGACCCGAAGTGGCGGTCATCACGCAGTGCGCGCCTGCACACCTTGAGGGTTTCGGCAGTATTGAAGGGGTGGCGCGCGCCAAGGCGGAGATCTATGCAGGACTGGGCGCAGATGGCACGGCCGTTATCAATGCCGATGATGCCTACGCGGGGTCCTGGCGATCGGCCTGTGCGGGCCGGCGCCAATTGAGTTTTGGGCTGCAACCCGGTGCAGACGTGACCGCGACGCAGGTGGAGGTCGGCGCTAATGGGATGAATTTTGTGCTGACACATCGGGAGCAGGAACGAAGTATCCGGCTGCAATTGTTCGGCCGCCATAACGTGGCCAATGCGCTGGCCGCCACCGCCTGCGCCGTGGCGCTGAATATTCCACTGCCGCGCATCGCCGCCGGGCTGGAGTCAATGCGGGCGGTAAAGGGTCGTCTGCAGTTGAAGGCCGGGCGCCACGCGGCGCGCGTACTGGATGATACCTATAACGCCAACCCGGCCTCGTTGGGCGCGGCTTTGGGTGTGCTGGAGACATTCCCCGGGCGCCGTTGGCTGGTGCTGGGAGACATGGGTGAACTGGGCCCGACGGGCCCGGAACTGCACGCGCGTGCCGGCGCCTCGGCGCGCGCGGCCGGTGTAGAGCGGTTGTTTGCCCTTGGCGCGTTGAGCCGGTTTGCTGCCCAGGCCTTCGGCGCCGGTGCCGGCCACTTTGTCAGCAGCGAAGACCTGGTCGCGGAACTGTCCCCGGGGTTGGCCGCCGATGTCACCGTGCTGGTGAAGGGATCGCGGGCCATGTCCATGGAACGAGTTGTGGCCGCCATCGGCACGGAGCCCTGAATCATGCTGCTCTGGCTCTCTGAATATTTGCTCGAGTACCACAGCGGGTTCAACCTGTTTCAGTACATCACGCTGCGAACCATTCTCGGGGCGCTCACCGCGCTGGTGATCGCGCTCGTGGTCGGGCCGATCCTGATCGCCCATCTCAGCCGGTACCAGATTGGGCAAACCGTACGCAACGATGGGCCGCAGAGCCATCTGGCCAAGGCCGGCACGCCGACCATGGGTGGGCTGTTGATACTGATCGCGGTCACGTTCAGCACCCTGTGCTGGGGGAATCTCGGCAGCATCTACCTCTGGATCAGTCTCCTGGTCACTTTGGCCTTTGGCGTCATTGGCTGGGTGGATGACTATCGCAAAGTGGTGCGCAAGGATGCGCGCGGGCTTTCCGCCGGCTGGAAGTATTTCTGGCAATCGTGCATCGGTCTGGGGGCGGCACTGTATCTGTATCAACACGCCACCGTCCCGGCCGAGACTCAGCTCATCATTCCGTTTGTGAAGAGCCTGAACGTGGAATTGGGCCTGCTGTTTGTCGTGCTGGCTTACTTTGTAATTGTTGGCTCCAGCAACGGCGTCAACCTCACCGATGGCCTGGACGGGCTCGCCATCCTGCCGACGGTGATGGTGGCCGGCGCGCTGGCGATATTCGCTTACGTGGCCGGCAATGTGCGCTTTGCGGAATATCTGGGTGTGCCGTACATCGCCGGCGTCGGCGAGGTCTGCATTTTTCTTGGCGCCATAGTCGGGTCCGGCCTGGGCTTCCTCTGGTTCAACACCTATCCGGCGCAGGTATTCATGGGCGACATCGGGGCGCTGGCGTTGGGCGCGGCCCTGGGTGTCGTGGCTGTGCTGGTGCGTCAGGAACTGGTGCTGCTGATTATGGGCGGTGTTTTCGTCATGGAAACCGTGTCGGTAATCCTGCAAGTGGCGTCGTTCAAGCTGACGGGAAAAAGAATCTTTCACATGGCCCCCTTGCATCACCATTTTGAATTGAAGGGTTGGCCCGAACCGCGTGTCATCGTCAGGTTCTGGATCATTACCTTCATGCTGGTGCTGGTGGGATTGGCGAGTCTCAAGATCCGATGATGGCCGCCACCACATTTGACTCACCCCGGGCCGGCGCCGCAGGCGCAATGCATTATGACAGCGTCATTGTCGGTCTGGGGCTGACGGGACTTTCATGCATGCGCTACCTGGCGCGGCTGGGGGAGTCGCTGGCGGCGGTGGACAGCAGGTTGCAGCCGCCATGCCTGGCGCAGGTGCGCACAGAATTTCCCGGTGTGCCGTTGCACCTGGGGGATTTTCAAGCGGACTTTCTGCCGGCAGCGGGACGACTCGTGGTCAGCCCGGGTGTGTCGCTGGACGAAGCACCGATCCAGGCGGCGCGCGACGCCGGCATAGAAATTGTCGGCGACATTGAATTGTTTGCCCGCCAGTGCGCGCGCCCGGTGGTGGCAGTCACAGGTTCCAACGGCAAGAGCACGGTGGCCACGTTGGTGCACCACATGGTGGAGCAATCCGGGCGCCGCAGCGCCCTCGGCGGCAACATCGGCAATCCGGCCCTGGAACTGCTGGCCGCCCGGGAGCCGGATTTCTTTGTACTCGAACTCTCAAGTTTCCAGTTACAGACCACGAGTTCCCTGAATGCCGCAGCCGCGGTGGTTCTGAACGTGACCGAGGATCATCTTGACCGGCATCGCGACCTTTCCGATTACGCAGCGGCCAAGGAACGCATTTATCACGGTGGCGGTGCCATGATCCTCAACCTGGATGATCCGGTGGTGCGGGCCATGGCCCGTCCCCAGCGACAATGCCTGCAGTTCACGCTCGGGAAGCCGCTGCGCGGCCAGTTCGGCGTGCATGAAAAAGGCGGGGAAAGCTGGTTGTGCCGCGGGGAAGAGGCATTGCTGGCAACGCGCGAACTGGGTATCCGCGGCGAACACAATCATGCCAATGCCCTGGCGGCGCTGGCACTGGGTACCGCGATTGGCCTGCCCAAAGAGGATATGTGCCGTGCGTTGCGCAGTTTTGCGGGATTACCGCATCGTTGCCGCTGGGTCGCACGCATTGACGAAGTGGATTGGTTCAATGATTCGAAGGGCACCAACGTCGGCGCGTCCTGTGCGGCGATTCACGGTATTGCCACCGGCAGGAACGTGGTCCTGATCGCTGGTGGTGACGGCAAGGGGGCGGACTTCGCGCCGCTGGCCGACGTGATCGCCACCCAGGTAAAGGCCCTGGTTCTCATCGGCAGGGACGGGCCCAGGATCGCGCAGGCCGTCGGCGGGCGCACACCATTCCAGTACGCCGGGGACATGCAGGAGGCAGTGACCGCGTGCAAGGGCGCGGCACAGGCGGGCGACGTCGTGCTGTTGTCCCCGGCCTGCGCCAGTTTTGACATGTTCAGCAACTACATGGCGCGCGGCGATGCATTTGTCGCCGCGGTGCGCGAGCTGGCGCGGCCAGGGCGGTTGCCATGATTCGGTTCCGCGGCGGCATGGCAGCCATCGTCGCGCGCAAGGGCATGCGTTCATTTCCCCTCGACCCCCTGTTGACCGCGGCATTCTTTGCGCTGGTGACACTGGGGCTGATCATGGTGGCATCCTCTTCGGTGTCCATAGCCGATCGAATCCATGGCGACCCGCTGTATTACTTCTGGCGCCAGTCGACGGCCGTGACCATCGGGTTGCTGCTGGGCTATGGCGTGCTGCGCACGCCGCTGAAAGTCTGGGAACGGCTCAGTGTGCCGTTGCTGGCGCTGGCGGTAATCCTGTTGCTGTTGGTGCTAATTCCGGGGATCGGCCGGGAGGTGAACGGCAGCATGCGCTGGATCGATCTTGGACCGGTAAACCTGCAGAGCTCCGAGCCCGCCAAGCTGTGTGTAATTGCGTACCTGGCAGGCTATCTGGTGCGACAGGGAGACCGGGTGCGCAACAGCTTCGGCGGCTTCATCGCGCCGATCCTGGTAGTGACGGTATTGGCGGGGTTGCTGTTGCTGGAGCCGGATTATGGTGGTGCCGTGGTGATGTTTGCCACGATGCTGGGCATGTTGTTCATGGGCGGTGTGCCATTGACGCGGTTTTTTGCGTGGATGTTCGCCGCCGCCGCGGTACTCGGCAGTCTCGCTCTGCATTCTCCCTATCGTATGCAGCGCCTCACCAGCTTCCTGGATCCCTGGCAGGACCCATACAACAGCGGGTTTCAATTGACCCAGGCCCTGATTGCCTTTGGCCGCGGCGAATGGCTCGGAGTCGGTCTGGGCACCAGCGTGCAAAAGCTGTTCTACCTGCCTGAGGCACACACTGACTTTGTGTTCGCCGTGCTGGCGGAGGAGTTCGGACTGGTGGGGTGCACGCTGGTCATTCTTTTGTACTCTTTTGTAATTTGGCGCGCATTCCTCATCGCCAATGTAGCCGAGCAGGGTGGACGTCTGTACGCGGCCTACCTCGCCTACGGCATTGGCCTGATCTTCGGGTTGCAGGCATTCGTGAACATGGGTGTCAACATGGGTGTGCTGCCCACCAAGGGGTTGACGCTGCCGCTCATGAGTTATGGCAGCAACAGCATGGTGATTTGCTGCCTGGCCATTGCGTTGCTGATCCGCGTGGAGTTGGAGAATCGCGGGGCCTGGCACAGGAGCCTGCCGGAAGTCGGGACGACCTATGTGGCATAGGCCGCTCATCATCATGGCAGGTGGCACCGGCGGACATGTATTCCCCGCACTGGCGGTCGCGGATTATCTGCGCGCGCAAGGTGTGCCCGTGGTCTGGCTCGGCAGCCGTCGCGGCCTGGAATCCCGCGTGGTCCCGCAACATCAGTTTCGTCTGCTGACCGTGGACTCCGCAGCGCTGCGCGGCAGCGGCTGGTTGGGCTGGTTGCTTGCCCCGGTGCGCATCCTGGTGTCGTTGGCACAGGCCATGCGCTGGTTGCTGCAGGTTCGACCGGGTGCGGTGCTCGGCATGGGCGGATTTGCCAGCGGCGCCGGCGGTGTCGCGGCATGGTTGCTGCGCATTCCGCTTCTCATTCATGAACAGAATGCGCTGGCCGGGCTGACCAACCGTGTCCTGTACCCGTTGGCGCGTGTGGTCATGCAGGGATTTCCCGCCACCTTCCCCGCGCAACCAAAAGTTCGATCCGTCGGCAACCCGGTGCGCGCTGAAATTGCCGGCCTGCCTGCCCCCGACCAGCGTGCCGGCGGGCGGCGCGCTGATATTCTGCACATTCTCGTGCTTGGCGGGAGCCAGGGCGCGCGCACGTTGAATTCAGCCTTGCCCGCAGCCCTGGACTTATTGGCTGCCGGCACCGCGGTTCAGGTTTTGCATCAATGCGGTCCGGCGCACCAGGCCGCCACCGAGTCTGCCTATGCGCGGTGCGCCCACCGGCAGAATGTGCGCGTCGTGCCATTCATCGACGACATGGCCGGTGCCTACGCGCACGCGGACCTGGTTCTGTGCCGCGCCGGAGCGCTGACCATTGCCGAGCTGTGCGCGGTGGGAATTGCGTCAATCCTGGTGCCATATCCCCACGCTGCTGACAATCACCAGGCCGCAAATGCGCGTCATCTTGCCGGCCAGGGTGCCGCAGTGCTGTTGCCGGAGTCGGAACTGAATGCGGAACGCCTGGCCGGCCTGATTCGTGATTTGCATGCGGATCGCGAGCGGCTTCTGGCCATGGCAATGGCGGCCCGCCGTCTCTCGCGGCCGGACGCAGTGCGGGATGTGGGACACATATGCATGGAGGCCCTGCGTGCCTGAGCCGGGGGCGCATCCAATGGGCAGGGTACGGCACGTGCACTTCGTCGGTATCGGTGGCGCGGGCATGAGCGGCATAGCCGAGGTGATGCATAACCTCGGCTACGACGTATCCGGCTCCGACATGAAGGACAGCGCCACGACCCGGCATCTGCGCGAGTTGGGGGTTCGCGTCGACATCGGCCACAAGGCCGGACAGGTAAATGGCAGCGATGTGCTGGTGATATCCGGCGCCATTGCCGACGATAACAGCGAGGTGCTCGCGGCGCGCAGCAAGCGCATTCCCATCATTCCGCGCGCGGAAATGCTGGCCGAGTTGATGCGCTTCCGCCATGGCATTGCCGTAGCCGGTACACACGGCAAGACCACCACCACAAGCCTGATTGCCGGCCTGCTGGCGGAAGGCGGGCTGGATCCCACATACGTTGTGGGCGGGCGGTTGATCAGTACCGGCAGTCATGCGCGCCTGGGCACGGGGCGGTACCTGGTTGCCGAAGCGGATGAGAGTGATGCCTCCTTCCTGCATCTGCAGCCGGTCATTTCCGTGGTCACCAACATTGATGCGGATCATCTCGAGGCCTATGCCGGCGATATCCACGGCCTGCAGGCGGTATTTCTTGAATTCCTGCACCATCTTCCCTTCTATGGCCTGGCGGTAGTGTGCGTGGACGATCCAGGGGTGAGGGAAATCCTGCCGAAGATCTCCAAACCTCTCGTGACTTATGCGCTGGACGGAGAGGCCGACTTTGCCGCCCATGGGCTGGAAGCATCCGGGTTGCAGATGCGGTTCAGCGTCGCCCACGGTGGAGAGCGCGAGTGGTTGCGGGTAACGCTGAACCTTCCGGGCCGGCACAACGTGCGCAACGCCCTGGCCGCCATCGCCGTCGCCACCGAACTCGGCGTGGCGCGGGAAAAAATCGCCGACGCTTTGCGGCAGTTCCAGGGGATACGCCGCCGCTGCGAGGTGTTGGGCACGCTGACTCTGGACGGGAAACAGGTGACGGTTGTGGATGATTACGGCCATCACCCCACGGAGATCGCCGCGACACTGAATGCCATCCGTGCCGGATGGCCGGGGCGCCGCGTGGTCGCCATTTTTCAACCGCATCGTTACACCCGCACCCGCGACCTGTTTGACGAATTTTGCCGCGAGCTGGCGATGTTTGATGCGGTGCTGATCCTGGAGGTATATCCGGCCGGCGAGCAGCCCATTGCCGGCGCCGACGGCGGTGCGTTGTGCAAGGCACTGCAGCAGCGCGGACGGATTGCACCGATCTTCCTGCAACAGCGCGGTGATGTGGCGGCTGTGCTGCGCGGGGTGGTTGAAAACGGCGACATCCTGCTGGTGCTGGGTGCCGGCGACATCGGCACATTAGGGCATGAATTGCTGCGTGGTCATGGGAATTGAGGGGGAACCGGCGTGCAGGCAACGATGGTCCGAAACGCAAGTCCGCGGGCAACGCCCATGAGCGATATCGGGGCGAATGAGGCCGGGGAACTCAGCGGGCGGCTGCTGCTTAATGAGTCCATGGCGCGGCATTCGTCCTGGCGTGTTGGTGGCGCGGCCGACCGCATGTACATCCCTTCGGACCTGGATGACCTGTGTAATTTTCTCAGGCAGCAGGGGGAGGCAACGCCGCTGCTGTGGCTTGGATTGGGCAGCAACCTGCTGGTGCGCGACGGTGGATTTCGCGGAACCGTGGTCAAACTGGCAGGTGTTCTGAACGAACTGCAGCTTGAGGCCCCGAATCACGTGACTGCAGGCGCCGGTGCGACCTGCGCCAAAGTGGCGCGATTTGCCGCGGAACATGCACTCGGCGGCGTGGAATTCCTGGCCGGAATTCCGGGCACCATGGGTGGGGCGCTGGCCATGAATGCCGGCGCCAACGGCGGCGAGATCTGGGATTGGGTGGAGTCCGCCGAAACGCTCGATCGCAGCGGCAATTCGCGCTTGCGCCGGCGCGATGATCTGGATGTGTCCTACCGGCACGTGGCGCTGCCGGCGAATGAGTGGTTCATTCGTGCGCGGCTGGTGTTGCAACCGGTCCCGCAGGGACAGGTCGGCCGGCGTATTCGCGAATTGCTGGCGCGCCGTGCCGAGACGCAACCCACGGGAGAATTCAGTTGCGGTTCGGTGTTCCGCAATCCGCCGGGTGATTATGCCGGCCGCTTGATAGAGCAGTGCGGACTCAAGGGGGCGCGCCTCGGCGCGGCCCGGATTTCCGAAAAGCACGCCAACTTCATCATTAATGAAGGCGGCGCCAGTGCCCGTGACCTGGAAGACTTGATCATGCTGGCGCGGGAGCGGGTGCGGTCGGAATTCAATGTGGAGCTGGAACCGGAAGTACGCATTGTCGGGGAGAGGCCGTAATGAGTACGGCAACCGGGAACGCCGCGAAGAAAGAATCGTTGCCTGCAGTTGACCCGGGTCGATACGGGCGCGTGGCAGTACTCATGGGTGGCACATCAGCGGAGCGGGCCGTGTCGCTGGAAACCGGCACTGCGGTATGCGCGGCGCTGCGGCGCATGGGCCTTGATGCCCGGACTGTGGATGCCGGCGCCGGATTCCTGCCCGACCTGTCCCGCGCCGGATTCGACCGGGTATTTATCGCGCTGCACGGCCGCGGCGGCGAAGACGGCACGGTGCAGGGCGCCCTGGCCACGCTGGGAATCCCGTTTACCGGCAGCGGCGTGCTCGGGTCTGCACTGGCGATGGATAAGGTGCGCAGCAAATGGATCTGGCTCAGCCACGGGCTGCCGACGCCGGCCTCTCTGGAAGTCACCAGGGCCGCGGACCTTGCGCGCGTCGTCCCGGAACTCGGCCTCCCGGTCATGGTGAAGCCCGTGCACGAGGGATCCAGCTGCGGGGCGAGCCGGGTCATGGACGCGGCCGCACTGGACGAAGCGTGGCGCAAGGCCCAGGCCCTGGATGCACGCGTGCTGGTGGAGAAGTGGATCAGCGGCGCCGAATATACTGTTGCCATTCTGGGCCAACAGGTGTTGCCCATCATCAGGCTGGAAACGCCCAACGAGTTTTACGATTACGAGGCCAAATACCTGTCCGAGGCAACGAGGTATTTGTGCCCGTGTGGTCTGCCGGCCGCATTCGAACAGGAATTGGGTCAGCTCGCATTGCGCGCGTTTCAACTGGTCGGCGCATCCGGCTGGGGGCGCGTGGACCTGATGCTGGACGAGCACGGCAGTCCGTGGCTGCTGGAAGTCAATACGGTTCCCGGGATGACCAGCCACAGTCTGGTGCCGATGGCTGCGCGCCATGCCGGGATCAGCTTCGAGGAACTGGTGCTGCGTATTCTGGATACGAGCCTGCCCGCAGCCCGGGCCGGGGCGCCGTATCAGGTGGCAAAATCATGAGCGCACCTTTTCTTGTCCATCAGATTCCCGCCCGGGGCGCTGAGCGCGTGGCATCGCAGGCTGCAATTCCCCTGCGCGCCTCGGCCGGTGTGCTGGTCGCACTGGCGCTGACCCTGGCCGCCGGTTTCGGAATTCTGCGACTCATGCATCCCATGACTTTTCCCATCCGGCAGGTGGAGATCAACGGCGAGTTCCGGCATCTCTCGCCGGCCGCACTCCAGTCCGTTGCGGAGGATGTGGTTCGCGGCGGCTTTTTCAATGTCAATGTCGAGGCGGTCCGGCGTGCGGTCCTGCGTGAATCGTGGGTGCGTGAAGTCACCGTGCGCAGGGTATGGCCGCAGACGCTCAATCTGCAGGTGCAGGAACAGCAGGCTGTTGCGCGCTGGGGCGATGCCGGATTGTTGAATGCGGAGGGCGCGGTATTCAGGCCCGACCCGGCAACGTTTCCGCCCGGATTGCCGATTCTGATCGGCCCGGCCGGCACGGAACACCTGATGCTCGAGCGATTTCGATATGTCGAACAGGTATTTGCCGGACAGGGGCTCAAGCTTGCGGCTCTCACGCTCAGCGAGCGCCGCGCGTGGAGCCTCGACCTGGCCACCGGTCCGGACGTGATCCTGGGACGGACGCAGTTTGTTGCGCGCGTTCAGGGCTTTGCCGCGGCCGCGCGACGCGAATTGGCCGGCCGAATGGATGCCCTGCGCGTGGTGGACATGCGTTACACGAATGGCTTCGCGGTGCAATGGAACACAACGGCGGCGGCAGCGACGGAGATGGAAAACCATGGTCAAACGAACTGACAAGAACCTCATCGTCGGCCTGGATATCGGTACGTCCAAGGTAGTGGCCATCGTCGGGGAAATCGGACCGGATGGGCAGATTGAGATTATCGGTCTTGGGTCAAGCCGGTCACGTGGCCTGAAGAAGGGCGTGGTGGTGAACATCGATTCCACGGTGCAGTCCATTCAGCGCGCCGTGGAAGAAGCGGAATTGATGGCCGGCTGTGAAATCCATTCCGTGTATGCGGGCATTGCCGGCAGTCACATTCGCGCGCTGAATTCCCACGGCATCGTCGCCATCCGCGACAGTGAAGTCTCGGCGGGCGACATTGATCGTGTCATTGATGCAGCGCGAGCGGTCGCGATTCCAGCCGACCAGAAGATCCTGCACATCCTGCCGCAGGAGTTCGTCATCGACAACCAGGAAGGCGTCAAGGAACCGATTGGCATGTCGGGTGTACGCCTTGAGGCAAAGGTGCACATTGTCACGGGCGCGGTCAGTGCTGCGCAGAACATCGTCAAGTGTGTGCGCCGGTGTGGCCTGGAAGTGGACGACATCATTCTCGAACAGTTGGCATCCAGCCACGCGGTGCTGACCGAGGATGAAAAAGACCTCGGTGTCTGCCTGGTGGATGTCGGTGGCGGCACCACCGACATTGCGGTATTCACGGATGGGGCCATTCATCACACCGCCGTGATCCCGATCGCCGGCGACCAGGTGACCAATGACATCGCCGTGGCGTTGCGCACACCAACACAGCATGCCGAGGACATCAAGGTGCGTTACGCATGCGCTCTGACGCAACTCGCCAATCCGGATGAGACCATAGAAGTGCCCAGCGTCGGTGATCGACCACCGCGGCGACTGGCGCGGCAGACGCTGGCTGAAGTGGTGCAGCCGCGTTATGAAGAACTGTTCTCGTTAATCCAGGCAGAACTGCGCCGCAGCGGTTTCGAAGACCTGATTGTCGCGGGCATCGTGCTGACCGGCGGCAGTGCAAAGATGGAGGGCGTGGTGGAATTGGCAGAGGAGATCTTTCACATGCCGGTTCGGGTTGGGGTGCCTCACTACGTCAGCGGGCTCGCTGACGTAGTGCGTAATCCCATCTACGCGACCGGCGTGGGACTGCTGCTGTTTGGCCGCAGGCAGTCATTAAGTGGCGTCCCCACCACCAGGGTGGATGGCGGGCTGTCGGGGATCTGGGAACGGATGAAGAACTGGTTTCAGGGGAATTTTTAAGTAGCAAACAAAAAAATCTGCATAGAGGAGGAATCGGCATGTTTGAACTCGTGGATGCTGCAAATCAGACGGCAATTATCAAGGTAATCGGTGTCGGTGGCGGCGGCGGCAATGCGCTTGAGCACATGCTCAAGGCCAGCATTGAAGGCGTCGATTTTGTTTGCGCCAACACAGACGCACAGGCGTTAAAGGCTTCCAGCTCGAAAACTGTGCTGCAACTCGGCAGCAATGTTACCAAGGGGCTTGGGGCGGGAGCCGACCCGGCGGTCGGCCGCCAGGCTGCGCTGGAGGATCGCGACCGGATCATGGACGTGCTGGAAGGCTCGGACATGGTGTTTATTACCGCGGGCATGGGCGGGGGCACGGGCACCGGCGCCGCACCCATCGTGGCCCAGGTGGCGAAGGAGATGGGAATACTTACTGTGGCCGTGGTGACCAAGCCATTTAGTTTTGAGGGGCGCAAGCGTATGCAGGTGGCCACCGATGGAATGGCGGAGTTAAGCCAGTACGTGGACTCACTGATCACGATCCCGAACGAGAAGTTGCTTACCGTGCTGGGTCGCGAAGTCAGCCTGCTGAGCGCATTTGCAGCAGCGAACGACGTGTTGCTGGGGGCGGTCCAGGGTATCGCGCAATTGATCACGTGTCGTGGTTTGATCAACGTCGATTTCGCGGACGTGCGCACGGTGATGTCCGAAATGGGCATGGCCATGATGGGGTCAGGCAAGGCGCAGGGTGAGGATCGCGCCAAGATGGCTGCGCAGGCCGCGATCTCCAGCCCACTCCTTGAGGACGTCAATCTTTCCGGTGCCAAAGGGATACTGGTCAATATCACCGCCGGTCTCGATCTGACCATCGGCGAATTTGACGAGGTGGGCAACACGGTAAAGCAGTTTGCGTCAGACAATGCCACGGTCGTGGTTGGGACGGTCATTGACCCGGAAATGAGCGGCGAGATGCGGGTCACGATCGTTGCCACAGGGTTGGGCCAGGCCGGAACTGCCAATGCCGAGGTTGCGCGCGTCAAATTGGTGCGGACCGTGGGTGGTGACGTGGATTACTCGGCGCTGGACAAGCCGGCGATCATTCGCAGAAGCGCAGTGCAGTCGTCTCCGGTGGCGTCGCGCGAACCGGCGCCAGATGACCAGGACTATCTGGACATCCCGGCGTTTTTGCGGCGCCAAGCGGACTAACTAGCTGATTCTATTGAATAAGAGAGCGAAAGGAGGGGATTTGGCAGCTTGACACTGGCGGGATTTGCCCGTAAAAACCGGCTTTGGCGCAAGTCGGGGTTCCAGGGCGGTCGCTTGAGACAATACTAATGATAAAACAGCGCACTCTGAAGAATGTCATCCGGGCCACCGGGGTCGGTCTGCACACCGGCAAGAAGGTTTACCTGACGTTGCGGCCCGCCGCTGCCGGAACCGGCATTGTCTTCAGACGCACCGATCTCGATCCGCCGGTTTCCATCCCGGCCTGTCCGGAAAATGTGGGCGACACCAAGTTGTCCACCACCCTGGTAAAGGGTGATGTACGTATTTCCACCGTTGAACACCTGCTTTCGGCCCTGGCCGGATTCGGCGTGGACAACGCCTGCATTGATTTGTCGGCGGATGAAGTTCCGATTATGGACGGAAGCGCCGGGCCATTCGTGTTCCTTATCCAGTCCGCCGGCATCGAGGAACAGAACTTCCCGAAGCGGTTTTTACGCATCACCCGGACGGTGCGCGTGGAAGATGATGACAAGTGGGCCATGTTTGAGCCCTTTGACGGTTTCCGGGTCGGATTCACCATTCAATTCGACCACCCAATGTTCAACAGCCAGAACTGCCACGCTGAAATCAATTTTTCCACCACGTCTTTCGTCAAGGAAGTCAGTCGCGCAAGGACCTTTGGTTTCATGCGCGATGTGGAACT
>CAYMXG010000023.1:0-10099 GCA_964394115.1 uncultured Enterobacteriaceae bacterium
TTCATGCCGCCGGTGATCCGGGCGCGGGGAAGCAGAAGGCGCAACTCTGCGCCGCTTGCCACGGACCGGACGGCAACAGTGTCAACGCAGCGTGGCCCAATCTGGCCGGACAGGGCGCGGAATACCTGCGCAAGCAATTGCTGGATTATCGCGCCCAAAAGCGGGTTAACGATCAGATGTCGCCCATGGCGGCAAATCTTTCCGATGATGACATTGCGGATTTGGCGGCATATTTCGCCGGCCAGAAAGTCAAAATCGGCGCCGCTGACCCGACCAGGGTCGAAAAAGGCGAACGTCTCTTTCGTGCCGGCCATGCCGGCCGGGGCCTGCCTGCCTGCATGGCCTGCCATGGGCCCACGGGCGCCGGTAACCCGGCGGCCATGTACCCCGCCGTGCATGGCCAGCATGCGGATTACGCCGTGGCGCAGTTAAAGGCCTTCAAATCGGAGCAACGCGACAACGACGACAACGCGGTGATGCGCAGCATAGCGTCCAAGATGAGCAACGCCGATATCAAGGCCGTCGCCAGCTACATGCAGGGCTTGCACTGAACCTGGACGCCGGGCTCCAGTCCAACAGTCATAATTTCACCTGGGCGCCGATTTTTGCCGCTTTTGGCGCGCCGGATTACCTAAAGGACCATCTTCCATGAGCACCTTCCATCGCAGCCTGTTGTCCGCCTTGTTTCTGTTTCTGATCGCGGCTTCATTGCCGGCGCAGGCGCAGGAGCAATCCTATGCGTCCGTCCAGCCCCAGCAACCGACCCAGGTTCAGCCGGGCAAGATCGAGGTGCTGGAGTTTTTCTGGTACGGGTGCCCGCATTGCTACAGCATGGAGCCGCACCTGGAAAAATGGCTGCAGTCGAAGCCTGCGGATGTGGAATTCATCCGCGTGCCGGGGGTACTGAACAAACTTTGGATGGCCCATGCGCGCGCCTATTACACCGCGCAGAAACTCGGCGTGCTGGAGCAGATCCATCGTCCATTGTTTGACGCCATGCACAAGGAAAATCGCAAGGTATATACCGAGGACGACTTGCGTGATTTCTTTGCGGAAAAGGGCGTCAAAGGCGAGGATTTCACCCGCATCTTCAATTCCCATGACGTGGAAATCCGTGTCAAGCAGGCCTACGTGCTGGCGCAGAATTACCGCCTTACCGGTGTCCCGGCCTTTATCGTCAATGGCAAATACAGCACCAGCGGCCAGCTCGCCGGTACCTACGAAAACATCATCACCACGGTAAACAGCCTGATCGAGATGGAGCGCAACAGCGCCGCAACGGCGGGTGCGCAATGACCAATGCCGCGAAGTTTCCTGTCTCCCATTGATACCGGGTCAAGTTGTTCGCGCATTCAATTTGTCAGGAATTGATGCAACTGCGCAACCACCGCAGCGCCCTCTCCCACCGCGGAAGCAACACGCTTTACTGACCCGGCGCGTACGTCGCCGATGGCAAACACGCCGGCGCGGCTGGTTTCGAGCGGAAGCGGCGCCGGTGCCCGCGAATTCCACCCGGCAGCGTCCAGTTCATCCTGGCGGAGCTGGATGCCGGTCTTTACAAAACCCTTGGCGTCAAGCGTCACGCCGGTGTCGTCGAGCCAGCGTGCATTGGGCACGGCGCCAGCGAACAGGAACACGTACCGAATCTCACGCCTCTCGACCACGCTCGTGCGGCGATTTTTCCAATGTACGCACTCCAAGCCCGCGCCGTTACCGGTGAGGCGCACTATTTCTGTTTCCGGGTGCAATTCCACGTTCCCAAGACCCGCAATGCGGTCGATCAGGTAACGCGACATCGTTTCTTCCAGACCGCGCCGGCGGACCAGGAGATGCACCCTGGCCGTGTGGCCGGACAGGAATACCGCGGCCTGGCCGGCCGAATTCCCGCCGCCGACCAGGATGACTTCCTGGCTGCCACACAACCGGGCCTCGACAGGGGAGGCCCAGTAATAGATGCCCCGGCCTTCGAACTCCTGCAACTTATCGATCTCCGGCCGGCGGTAGCGTGCGCCGCTGGCTATCACGACAGCCCGGGCCGCAACACGCTTGTTGCTGCCGGTCAGGCACAGTGAAAACGAGGGCTGCCGGCAGTCCGGCGGCGGCAAATCATCGCTCCTTTCCTTGACACCCCCGCATTGCAGCCGCAGCACTTCCACCGGGATCGCGATCTCGGCGCCGAATTTCTGCGCTTGTGTAAAAGCGCGCCCGGCAAGCGCCTGTCCGGAAATTCCGGTGGGAAAGCCGAGATAGTTTTCAATCCGCGCCGATGCGCCGGCCTGCCCGCCGAAGGCGCGCGAATCGAGCACAATCACTGACAGGCCTTCTGATGCCGCATAGACCGCGGTGGCCAGACCAGCCGGGCCGGCACCGACGATCGCCACATCGTAGGGACGGTCGAGACGCAGCTCGGGAACCAGGCCCAGGCATTGCGCAAGCTCGGCTTCGATCGGATTGCGCAACACCTGCCCACCGGGACAGACTGCCAGCGGCAACTGCTCCGGCGCAACGCGGAAACGGTCAATGAGGATTTCCGCGTCGTGATCAGTGTCAGGATCGAGCGTGGTATTCGGTATGCCGTTGCTCGAAAGGAAACTCTGTAATCGTACGAGGTCGCGCGAACCGGCGCGGCCGAGCAGGATCGGGCCCCCGGCTCCGGTCTGGATCAACCCGACGCGCCGCAGAATAAGTGCGCGCATCACGATCTCGCCGATCTCGGCGTTGCCCACGACCACAGCACGCAAGGCGGCCGCGTCAAGCGGTGCAACCTCGCAGCCCTCGGGACCGGCCGTGAGTTCGGCCATCGACGGCCGGCCGGAAAGGGCGCCGATCTCCCCGGTGAATTGCCCAACGCTGTGGGTAGTGATGTTCCCCGTGCCGCCCAATCCATCGCGCCAGTTCACCACGATCGAACCGGCAAGCACGAGACAGGAGGGGCTACCGCGTTCGCCGACCTTCACCAGCAACTGGCCGGGCGCAAAGCGTTGCACCGGGCCCGCGAAGCGCCGGATGACCTCGATCTGTTCGCGCCCGAAGCGCGGAAACATCTGCCCGCGGCGGGTTTCGAGCAGAGATGTGGCGAGCGGCGCGGACATAACCCGGCTCAGCCGGGATCCTCCCAGCCGCCGCCGAGCGCCTTGTAGAGCGCAGTCAATGCGATGGCGGCTGCCGTCTGGCTGGCGACCAGTTCGTCCTGCGCCGCAAGCTGTACGCGCTCGGCATCGAGTACTTCGAGGAATGTCGCGACGCCGTCCTGGTAGCGTTCGCGCGCGAGCCGTGCAGCCTGGGTGCTGGCGTGTTCGCTGCGAGCCAGTTCGGCATACCGCGAGCGCTCACGTGCAAACGCAACCAGCGCATTCTCCACGTCCTCGAGCGCCGCGAGCACGGTGCGTTCGTATTGCGCGAAGGCGCCTTCCGCGCGCGCCTCTGCCTGCTCGATGCGTGCCCGTACCCGCGCCAGGTCGAACGCGGCAAGCCAGGTGATACTTGGACCGATTGACATGGACACCGCGTCCCCGGCGAGCAGATCAGAACCGATGGCGGCGGTCAGGTGCGCCGAGCCGAGCAGGTTCACGCGCGGAAACAGGTCGGCGACGGCGATGCCGATACCGGCAGTGAACGCGGCGAGCCGGCGCTCCGCGGCGCGGATGTCCGGACGGCGTCGCAGCAACTCGGCGGGCGTTTCAATGCCGATGATGCGTGGCAGTTCGGGGATCGGCGCAACGGCGGCGAGCTCGCCATCGACTGCGCCGGGTGGCCGCCCCGTGAGCACGGCCAGCGCATGCAGCGATTGCCTGACCAGCGTTTCGAGTGGATAGATGCTGGCGCGCGTCAGGCCAAGCTGCGCCTCGGCCCGCGCCACGTCGAGGGCATTACCGCGTCCGCCAGCCAGCAGCATGTTGGTCAGGTGCAGCGTCTCCTCCTGATTGGCCGCGTTCGAGAACGCCACGTCGAGCCGCTGCTGCGCCCCGCGCAGTTCAATGTAATTGCGCGCGACCTCCGCGATGAGTGACACCGCAACGTCACGGCGGTCGGCCTCGAACGCCTGTTCCTCCGCGCTGCGCGCTTCGACCTGGCGCCGTACGCGACCGAAGAAATCGAGTTCCCAAAAGGCATCGAAACCCGCGTCAAACAGTTCGAAATCGCGATCGGAGCCTGGCGGCACCGAGAGTTCGTTGTCGCGGCCGGCCACGATGTCCGCTTGCGTCTGCACGGTCGGGTACCGGTCATAACCGATCTCGCGCCGGAACGCCCGCGCCTCGCGCAGCCGCGCCGTGGCGACGCGCAGATCCGGGTTGTCGGCCAATGCCAGTTCCACCAGCCTGTCAAGCACAGGATCGTTGAATGCCCGCCACCATTTTATTTCGAGCTGTGCGGCGCCGAATCCGCTTTCGCCGGCTTCGGAAAAACTCTCCAGTTGCGGTTCGGGAGGCGGCTGGTAGTCCGGTCCGACCATTGTGCAGGCGGGAAGCACCATTGCCAGCAGCGCGGTCAAAGGGATACGTTCAGTCATTGGGTCCCTCCGTACCTGCGGCAGGCGGTGGCGGGTCGTCTGCGGCAGGTTGAGCGGTTACTACCGGTGATTCGACCGCTGCGGGCGCGGGCGGAAGGGCACCGAACATGTCGCGTGGCGCCGACAACCTGCGCATGACGACATAAAATACCGGTGTCAGGAACAAGCCGAACAACGTGACGCCGAGCATGCCGCTGAACACCGCCGTGCCGAGCACCTGGCGCATCTCGGCGCCCGCGCCGCTCGCGATGACCAGCGGGACGACGCCCAGGATGAAGGCAAAGGACGTCATCAGGATCGGCCGCAACCGGAGCTGTGCGGCATTGGTCGCCGCAGAGTAGATGGTTTGGCCTTCGTCCTCCTTCTGCTTCGCGAATTCCACGATTAGGATCGCATTCTTGCACGCGAGCCCGACCAGCACGATGAAGCCGATTTGCGTCAGGATGTTGATGTCCATGCCGCGCAGCCAGACGCCGACCAGCGCGAACAACAGGCACAACGGAACGATGAGGATGATCGCGAGCGGCAGGGTCCAGCTTTCGTACTGCGCGGTCAGCACCAGGAATACAAACAGCACGCACAGCATGAACACGAATATCGCCGTGTTCCCGGCCTGCGATTGCTGGTATGCGAGTTCGGTCCATTCATAATCGATTCCATCCGGAAGGATCTGCGCGGCCAGCGACTCCATCGTCAACAGGGCCTCGCCGGTACTGCGTCCGGGCGCGGCTGCGCCCTGCACCTCGACCGCTGGATAAAGGTTATGCCGCACGACGCGATCCGGCCCGGCGGCGTCTTTGACCTTGAGCAGGGTGCCGAGGGGCACCATGTGACCGTCGGCGCTGCGCGCCCGCAACCGCTCGATATCGCGAGGCTCGAGCCGAAACGGGGCATCAGCCTGAGCGGTCACCCGATAGGTGCGGCCGAACAGATTGAAGTCGTTAATGAAGAACGACCCGAGGTTGACCTGCAGGGCCTCGAACACGTTCTCCACCGGGACATCCAGCATCTCCGCCTTGGTGCGGTCTATCTCCAGGAAATACTGCGGCGCCGCAGTGCTGAAGGTCGTGAAAACCTGCTGCAGCGCAGGTGCCTGCCAGGCCTCCCCCATCAATCCCAAAGATGCCTGTTCCAGCGCGCGCAGCCCGCGCCCGCGCCGGTCCTGCACCATCATCTTGAAGCCGCCCCCGGTGCCGAGTCCACGCACTGGCGGTGGTTCGATGACGAATATTCCCGCGTCCTGAATCGGACCGAACGCCTGTCTCAGTTTCGCGGCGACGTCGCGCGCCCCGTCGCCGTCGCCGCGGTCTGTGAAGGGCTTGAGCGGGACAAACACCACGCCGGCATTGGGCGCGTTGGAAAACGTGGCGCCGGAGAAACCCGCGAACGCCACCGAGTGCGCTGCGCCCGGCGTTGCCAGCGCCGTCCGCGTCACGCGCTGCACAATCGCATCGGTGCGGCCCAGCGCCGAGCCCTTCGGCAGTTCAATGGCCACGATCAGGTAACCCTGGTCCTGGGGTGGAATGAAGCCGCCCGGGATGATCCGGAACCCGATCGCGGTCAGCGCGAGGAGCACGGCGAATGTCAGTAGCGCAATCGTCGGTCGCCGCGCGAACTGGCAGACGCGCCGCGCATACGACTCGCTGAGGGCATGAAAACAGATGTTGAACACCCCGAAGAAGGGTCCCAGCAGGCGATTCCAGACCTGCCCGAAACGGCCTTCGGGAGTGTGCTTCGGTAGCAGCAATATCGCTCCCAGCGCGGGGCTCAAGGTCAGCGAATTGAAGGCTGAAATAATCGTCGCAACCGCGATCGTCAATGCGAACTGCCGGAAAAATGCGCCAGTGATGCCACCCAGAAAAGCGGTGGGGACGAACACTGCGGACAGCACCAGCGCGATGGAGATAAGCGCCGCACCGACCTCGTCCATCGTCACTCGCGCCGCCTCGCGCGGCGACAGGCCTCTCTCAAGATTGCGCTCGATGTTCTCCACCACGACGATGGCATCGTCGACGACGATTCCGATGGCCAGCACCAGTCCGAACAGTGTCAGGTTGTTCAGCGAGAAACCCATCGCCGACATCACCGCGAAGGTCCCGATCAGCGACACCGGGATGGCGATAATCGGGATCACGGCGGCGCGCCAGTTCTGCAGGAACAGGATAATGACGAATATGACCAGCGCCACCGCCTCGAAAATCGTCGTGTACACCGCGTCGATGGATTCCGCGACGAAATCGGTCGGGTTGTAGACGATGTCGTAGGCCAGTCCCTTGGGGAAATCCTGCGACAGGCGCTCCATCGTCGCCTTGATCTCGTCGACAGTCTGGATGGCGTTGCTGCCGGAGAGCTGGAAAAAAGCCATCGCAACCGCGGGTTTCCCGTCGAGATAACTGTTGGTCACATAATCGCGGGCGCCGAGTTCGACGCGCGCGACATCCGTCAGCCGCGTGAGTCGCCCGTCGTCGCCTCGCTTGATGATGACCTGTTCAAACTGTCCCGGTTCGGTGAAGCGGCCCTGGGTATTGACGGTCATCTGGAACGCGTTGTGCGACTCGTTCGGCGGCTGACCCAGCGCGCCGCCGGCAACCTGTACGTTCTGCGCCTGCAGGGCGCGCACGACATCGCTACCGGTCAGGCCAAGGGAGGCCAGTCGTTCCGGATCGAGCCAGATGCGCATGCTGTATTCGCGCGCGCCGAAGATGGTGATGCCACCCACGCCGTTCACGCGCGCCAGCACGTCGCGGATCTGGAGATAAGCGTAGTTGCTTATGTAGAGCTGGTCGTAGCTGTTGTCGGGAGAATGGAGATGCACGACCAGCATCAGGTTCGGCGAACTCTTGACCGTGGTCACGCCCAGCCGGCGCGCCTCCTCGGGCAGGCGCGGCTCCGCAATCGCCACGCGGTTCTGCACCAGCACCTGCGCCAGATCGAGGTCGGTGCCAAGCCTGAAGCTGATGCGCAATTCCATGCTGCCGTCACTGGTTGAGGACGATGTCATGTAGAGCATGTTCTCGACGCCGTTCACCTCCTGCTCGATCGGCGTCGCGACGGTGTCGGCGATGGTTTCCGGGGTCGCGCCGGGGTAGGTGGCGCGCACCACCACCTGCGGCGGTGCAACCTCCGGGTACTGGTCCACCGGCAGGCCCTGGTAGGCAATGAGCCCGACCAGCACGATCAAGATGGAGATCACGGCCGCGAAACGCGGCCGATCGATGAAGAAGTGTCCGATCCGCATGCAGCCTTAGTACCCGGTGGCCACCAGGTCGGCGCCGGGATCGTCGATCACGCCTTCCAGCGGGGTTACCGGCTGATCAATCCGGGCACGTTGCATGCCGTTGATGACCACGCGATCGGCGGCGGTCAGTCCGTCCTCCACAATGCGCAAGGCATCGTTGACCCAGCGCCCCAGCCGGACCTGGCGGCGCTTCACGATGTTGTCCTTTTCAATCACGAAGACAAATCGCTGCGACTGGTCGGTTCCCACCGCGGAATCCGGGATCAGCAGCGCATCGTACGGACCTTTGCCACGCAACAACACGTTCGCAAACATCCCCGGCGTGAGCACCAAAGCCGGGTTCTGGAACAGAGCGCGGGCCTGGATGGTACCGGTGGCCCGGTCGATCTGATTGTCCACAAAGTCGATCACGCCCTCGTGAGAATGCCGGACCTCGTCGCTGAGACGCAGACGCACTGGGTTGGCGGCGGTGCGGGAACTCTCGCGTTCGCCGGAACGATCCAGCCGCACATAGTGCAGAAACGCCTGCTCGTCCGCGGTGAAATAGAAATGAATCGGGTCGAGCGAGACGATGGTGGTCAGCAGCGTGGACTGCGCTTCGCCGCCGCCAATCAGGTTGCCTTCGGTCACGAGCTTGCGACCAATGCGGCCCGTGACCGGCGCCGTGATGCGCGTGAACTCGACGTTGAGGCGCGCGGAATAGACCGCGCCACGCGCAGACTGAAGCACGGCCTCAGCCTGCTGGCGCTCGGTCTTGCGCGTGTCAAAGTCCTCTTCCGAGATGGCCCTGGATTTGAGCAGGCGGTCGGCACGTTCCAGATTGTTGATGGCGAGGCGCAGGCGCGTCTCTGCCTGCGCAAGATCGCCCTCGGCACGGGTCATTGCCGCCTCGTATGGCCGTGGATCAATAACGAACAGCAGGTCGTCCTTCTTGACGATGGAACCTTCCTTGAAGTGAATGGAATTCAAATACCCGCTGACGCGCGCCCGGACTTCGACCTGTTCTGTCGCCGCGAGCCGCCCCGTGAATTCGTCCCAGTCCGTCACTTTTACGGCGCGCGGGTGTGCCACGCTGACCTCCGGTGGAACGGGTGCGGGAACCGCACTGTCGCTGCAACCGGAAATCAGTGCCAGCACCATGATTGATGGGAAAAGCACAGTGGCGCCTGACCACGACCTGTTGCACTCTTGAAGCACCCTGCATTGGCGGAATGTCATGTTGTCTCCTGGAGGCAAACCTGTGCCGCGCATCTGCGCGGGCTTCCGACCCATGGACCCATGGCGTGCCCTGAAGGATTGCGCCGCACATCCCTGTCCGTCGCCCTCCGGGTCGCCGCTCCCGCGGCGACCCAATCCGCCACCGGCAGATTGGTCGAACCTCTGGTGTTCATTGGTCAGAGGTTTGAATGACGGCAACTGAGAAAATGGCGCGCCCTAGAGGATTCGAACCTCTGACCTTTGGCGTCGGAGGCCAACGCTCTATCCAGCTGAGCTAAGGGCGCGTATTCCGACCATAGTGACATCGTCGCTTATTTACCGTGGTCACCAGGCTCGTCCGTCCAGGGCTCGCCAAGTGACCCGGCCTCGGACTTCTGTCCTCGGCGTTGAGCCGGGGGCGCGAACTTCGCCATACCCGGCGCGGGGCGGTACAAGTTACAGATTCTTCAGTCCCAGAACAATGCCCACCCATTTTCGGACCGGCGGGCACCCGTTATACTCTGCGCCCGGGCGCGGATCCGGATCCCGCCACACCAACCACTCCGCACACAGGGGACTCCAGCGATGAGCCAGGAACAGGACCAAGAATTTTTTCGCAACTACTCCATTGTCATTGGTTTGATCGCCGTCGCGATGGCCATTTTCTTCGTGATCGCCCAGGTCATTGGCGGGCAGGATGAAGAACATGCGGCCAGGCGCGCTGCCCAGACCGCGGAGACCACCAAGCCCGCCGGCGAAGTCAATGTTGCGGGAGAGGCACCGGCGGAGGCGGAGCCCGCGCCCGCCGTGACCGCACCTGCAGTTGCCGCGCCTGCGCCGGCTGATGCCGGCACCACTGCCGGAACCTCGACGGGCTCAGAGGCGCCAGCCGCGAGCGCCGACGCGGGCAAACAAACCTACGACGGATTATGTTTCTCCTGCCACGGAACCGGATTGCCCATGGTGCCGCAGTTCGGGGACAAGGCCGCATGGGAACCGCGCATTGCCCAGGGCATCGAAGTCCTCCATACCCATGCCATAGGCGGATTCACCGGTGCCTCCGGCATGCCCATGCCGGCCAAGGGCGGCAATCCGGCGCTGACTGATGATCAGGTCAAGGCCGCCGTGGATTACATGGTGGGCAGCGCGAAATA
>CAYMXG010000023.1:10199-15046 GCA_964394115.1 uncultured Enterobacteriaceae bacterium
GGCGCATAGGCTATGACCAGCCACTTGCTCCCGGCCCCGGCAAAATTCACCTGGATACGTGCGTTTGCGCCCTGGCCTTCCATGCCCAGCACCACGCCTTCGCCAAAACGCTCGTGCAACACACGTTGCCCGAGGCGGAAGCCATTTCCGGCGGCTTCCGCATCGCCCGGCACCGGACGACTGAATGCTGGTTGACTCACGCTGCCGCCGAGCCGCACTTCGGACAGCAATTCCGAAGGCAACTCCGACAAAAATCGCGACGGCCGCGGGTAGTACTCGGTCCCATGCATGCGCCGGTGCTGCGAATAGGTCAGCGTCAAATTGCGCCGCGCGCGCGTGATGCCCACGTAGCAAAGCCGGCGCTCCTCCTCCAGTTGCGCCGCGTCCTGATTGCTGCGCTGGTGCGGAAATAAACCCTCCTCCAGTCCGACCAGGAACACATTGCCAAATTCCAGGCCCTTGGCCGAATGCAGCGTCATCAACTGTACGCAATCGGTGTTTGGGCCCGCCTGCGCCTCGCCCGCCTCCAATGCCGCGTGGGCAAGAAATGCCTGCAACGGCGGCAACTCACCATGCAGGTCCGGGTTAAGACGAAAATCCCGCGCCGCTGTCACCAACTCTTCCAGGTTTTCGATGCGGCTGATGCCTTTCTCACCACCCTCTTTCTGGTAATACGGGGGCAGGGCGCTGCTCTGCACGGCCAGTTCCACGGATTCCCCCAAACCGCTGCCGGCGATGCCTTCACCCAAACCATGAATGAGCCGCAAGAAAGCATCCAGGGCCCCCAGGGCGCGCGCCGGCAACGTCTTGTCACGCATCGTTGTCAGCGCTGCCTGCCACAGGGACACCTGATTGTTGCGCGCCACGGTGCGCAGATGGTCCACGCTGCGCTGGCCGATCCCCCGCGGCGGCGTGTTGACCACCCGTTCGAAGGCGGCATCGTCATCGCGCAACACCGCCAGCCGCAGATATGCCAGCGCATCCTTGATCTCGGCGCGCTCGTAGAAACGCATGCCGCCGTAGACCCGGTAGGGGACGCCGGCCTGCAGGAGCGCCTCTTCCAGCAGCCGTGACTGGGCGCTGACGCGATACAGCACGGCACAATCGTCGTAACGCTGGCCGCGCTGGTGCGCGCCGAGAATACGATCCACGACAAAGCGGGCCTCGTCCTGGTCATTGAACGCAGAGTACAAGTCGAGCCGATCGCCATCCGTGCCGGAGGTCCAGAGTTTCTTCCCCAGCCGTGCCGTGTTGTTGGCGATGAGCGCGTTGGCGGCATTGAGGATGGTGCCGGTGGAGCGGTAATTCTGCTCCAGCCGCTGCAATGCAGTGCCGGGAAAATCCCGTTGCATGCGCTGCATGTTTTCCATGCGCGCGCCGCGGAAACTGTAGATGGACTGATCGTCGTCGCCGACGGCGAACAGCGAGCCATGATCCCCTACCAGCAGGCGCAACCATGCGTATTGCAGTGTGTTCGTGTCCTGGAACTCATCCACCAGCACGTGCCGGAAACGCTGGCGGTAGTGGCCGAGCACATCTGGTTGATCACGGAACAACTCATGGGTGCGCAACAGGAGTTCCGCAAAATCCACCAGCCCGGCGCGCGTACAGGTCTCCTGGTAGGCACGGTAGATCTCGATCGCCTGGCGCAGCGATGGATCGCCTCGATCATCCAGATGCTGGGGACGGAGACCGTCTTCCTTCTGGCTGTTGATGAACCATTGCGACTCGCGCGGAGGAAATTGCGCCTCGTCCAGTTGCAGGGTGCGCATGACGCGCCGCACGGTGCGCAACTGGTCGTCACTGTCCAGGATCTGAAATGACTCCGGCAATCCCGCTTCCTGCCAGTGCGCGCGCAGCAGCCGGTGCGCAATACCGTGAAAGGTTCCCACCCACATGCCGCCGGGAGGTCGACGCAACAGGCTCTCGATGCGGCCCCGCATCTCCGCCGCGGCCTTGTTGGTGAAAGTTACCGCGAGGATGCCAAACGGGCTGGCCTGACCGGTCTCGATATACCAGGCGATGCGATGCACCAGCACCCGGGTCTTGCCGCTGCCGGCCCCGGCAAGGACCAACAGATTGCCTGCGGGGGCGCTTACCGCCTCGCGTTGCGCGGCATTGAGGTTGTCGAGTACGGCGGTCACATCCATGGTGCGCATTCTAACAGGCTGACGCCAGGCCGAATTTTGCATCGGCCTGTTAGAATACGCGCCCCTCCCGCGGACATGCGCATTCATGAGCAACCAGCCGGTGATAAAGAATGTGGCAGCAACCGATCTGCGCCAGTCATTGCAGGCGGCACTGCAGGCGGCAGCGGATTTCGGCGCCACCGCTGCCGAGGCCGATATCGGCACGGGTCACGGACTGTCTGTCAGCGTGCGCCAGGGTGAGCCGGAAAATGTAGAACACCAGCGGGACAAGGCACTCAATCTGACGGTCTATGTCGGTCAACGCAAAGGCAGTGCCGCGAGCACTGATCTGGGTGTGGACGCGGTGCGTGAGATTGCGCGCTCTGCCTGCGACATCGCGCGCCACGCCAGCCCGGATCCCTGCGCCGGCCTGCTGGAACCGCGCTACCTCGCGCGCGCGATCCCGGATCTGGACCTGGTGCATCCTTGGAACATAGACCCGGATCAGGCCATTGACCTGGCCATCGGCTGTGAACGCGAAGCGCTGGCGGCGGACCGCCGCATCACCAATTCCGACGGCGCGCTGGTCAGCACCTACACCGGCTGCCATTGGTATGCCAACAGCAACGGCTTCAGCGGCGGCTGGGACTGGTCCACCCATAGCGTGGACTGCGCGGTGATAGCCGAGGACGGCGCCGGCATGCAGCGCGACGGCTGGTATACAAAGCATCGCAACCCGCTGTTGCTGGAGCCGGCCCTCGCCGTTGGCAGGCAGGCCGGCGAACGGGCCGCGGCCCGCCTTGGGTCGCGACGCCTGAGCACGCGCCGCGCGCCGGTGATATTCGAGGCGCCTGTCGCCAGCGGCTTGTTCAGCGCGTTTGTCGGCGCCATCTCGGGTGCGGCTTTGTATCGCAAGGCATCATTTCTTCTGGAACGATTGGGTACCGAGGTGTTCGCGCCCCACTTGCGCATTCACGAGCAGCCGCATCTGAAGTGCGCACTCGGCAGCGCGCCCTTTGACAGTGACGGCATGGCCACCTGTGCGCGGGATCTGGTTCAGTCCGGCGTCTTGCAGGGTTACGTCCTGGACGCCTATTCGGCGCGCAAGCTGGGCCTGGAGCCCACCGGCAATGGCGGCGGCGTGCACAACCTTTTCGTCGAAGCAAACGCACAGGACCTGGCAGCGCTGCTGCATACCATGGGTACCGGCCTGCTGATCACCGATCTGATCGGGTTCGGCGTGAACCAGGTGACCGGCGATTTCTCCCGCGGCGCGTCCGGATTCTGGGTTGAGAATGGCGCCATCAGTTTTCCGGTGGAGGAGATCACCGTGGCCGGCAACCTGCTGGACATGTACAAAAACATCATCGCCACCGGCGCGGACGTGGATTGGCGTGGCAATGTCCTCACCGGCTCCGTGCTGGTGGACGGACTCACCATTGCCGGGGAATAACGCCATGGCGCCGGGAATGTTGCCTGGTGTAGCGACGATATGTTCTAGTGCCGTTCCACCCCCACGTCGACCCGCCTTCACATGAGCGCAGTGCAACCCGGTCGTCAGCTTGCCGCGGCAGATGCGTCCCTGAATGATGTCATCCGGGCCGCCAACAGCATCATTCTGGGCAAGGAGGGCGTCATCCGCCTCGCGCTGGCGTGCATGCTGGCCCGCGGCCACCTTTTGATTGAGGATCTGCCCGGGGTCGGCAAGACCACGCTGGCGCACGTACTCGCCCGCGCCCTGGGCCTGTCATTCCAGCGCATCCAGTTCACCAGCGACATGCTGCCCGCGGACATCCTCGGGACAACGGTATACAGCCGCGAAACCTCCGCGTTCAGCTTTCATCCCGGCCCGGTATTCACGCAATTGATCCTGGCCGATGAGGTCAATCGCGCCACGCCGCGCACACAGAGCGCGCTGCTGGAGGCCATGGAAGAACGCCAGGTAACGGTGGAAGGGGAAACCCGGCCGCTGCCGGATCCCTTTTTCGTCATCGCCACCCAGAATCCCTCACATCAGATCGGAACATTTCCGCTGCCGGAATCACAACTGGATCGCTTCATGATGTGCGTGCACCTGGGTTACCCCGACAGCGCCGCAGAGCGGGAATTGCTGCGCGGCCGCGATCGGCGCGAATTGCTGGCGGAGCTGCAGCCGATCATGAATGGTGCGCAATTGCATGCACAACAGGCCGAGGTTGACACCGTCATCGTCTCCGATGCGCTGCTGGATTATCTCCAGGATCTGCTGGAATTCAGCCGCGTCGCGCCTGACTTCAGCGGCGGGCTGTCGCCACGCGCCGGCCTCGCCATCCGGCGTGCCGCCCAGGCCTGGGCGCTGTTGCATAGCCGCCGGCACGTGTTGCCCGAAGACGTCCAGGCCGTGGCCCCCAGCGTCATCGGTCACCGGTTGTTGCTGGCACAGGATATGGACGCGACGGCGCAACGCGACGCCGCACAGCGTCTGCTGCAGCAGGTCCCGGTTCCGTAACCCGCGCGTGTCCACGGCGGTCATCCTCGAGAGCCTGCCCGCCGGTACCGGCGCTGCAACCGGGCTGCGGCGCAGCCGCGTGTATATCTTCCTTTCCCGCCAGGGATTCCTGTTTGTACTGCTGCTCCTGATCATGCTGATGGGCGCGGTGAACTACGTGAACAGCATGGCGTATCTGATGACCTTCCTGCTTGGCAGCCTGTTCATGGTGTGCATGCTGCATACCTATC
>CAYMXG010000024.1:0-768 GCA_964394115.1 uncultured Enterobacteriaceae bacterium
ATTGCCGCCAACAAGGACTTCGATCAGCTGTACATCCCGAACGCGGATCACGACATGAGCAACAATCCCTATTTCATCCGCAAGCGCTGGGATTATTTCGTGACACACCTGCTGGAGCGCGCGCCGCCGGCGGACTTCCGCATCGAACCCTGACCCCAAACACGCCACGGAGCACATCCATGAGCAAGGAACTCAAGGGCACCCTCGGCATCCTGGCACTGGACGAGCACAGCCTGTCGCCGCCACCGCCCGCGCACACGTTCAATTTCCCCGACTGGTTTCCCTACACCATCGTGGAGCGCCGCGTGCCCGGCGCGCACCCAGGGGAAGTCGTGGGCGGCAATCTTTCACTGGCATCTGTTTACGCACAGACGGCCCGCGAACTGGAACAGCAGGGCGTGACCGCCATCACCGCCGACTGCGGTTTCACCATCGCCTACCAGGAAGCGGTGCGTAACGCCGTGTCCGTGCCAGTGGCATGCTCGCCGTTGATGCAATTGCCGCTGATCCGCACGATGCTCCCGGCACGGGGCCGCATCGGCATCCTGACCTACGACAAGGGCCGTCTCGCCCCCGAGCACTTTCGCAGCGCCGGCGTGGACATGAACGACCTGCCGCTGGCAATCATCGGCTGCGAAGGCACGAAACTCTGGCAGAACTGGATCGGGCCGACGGTGACCACGGACTGGGAGGATTTCGATCGCACGGTCATGGGCGGCGCGCGGCGGTTGGTGCAGGAAAATCCGGATGTGACCCATATCCTGCTCG
>CAYMXG010000024.1:778-1361 GCA_964394115.1 uncultured Enterobacteriaceae bacterium
CTGCGGCTTTCCGCGCTGCGCGCCACAGATCCGCGCCGAGACCGGGCTGCCCGTGTTTGATTGGGTCAGCCTGTGCAACCAGGTGATGGAGGCCGCCGGCGCCGCGGACTGATGGACGGCGAACTGCAGTCTGCCCTCGGGCGTGTCGCCCGGCTCACCGCCATGGGGCGGCTCGACGAAGCGGCACAGGCCTGTGATCGACTGTTGCTCGACCACCCCGGGGAAGCCCGTGCCTGGTACTTGCTCAGCGAGATCCGCTTCCAGTCCGGGGATCATGCCGACGCTGTTGCACGCATCGAGGAGGCCATCGAGCTGCAACCCGACGAAGCAGCGTACCAGTTGCAACTTGGCAAGTGCCTGCTGCAGGGCGGCCACCGCGCAGCGCCCCTGGCGGCGGTGGAGCGTGCAGTTGCACTTGATCCGCAGTCCGCCGCAGTCCTGGACGGCATCGGCACGCTTTACAGCCACCTGAACGAAGTGGAACGGGCGTTGGTCTTCCACCTGCGCGCGACTGAACTGGAGCCGGGCAACCCGGAGTTCCTATTCAACCTGGCCACGGCCCAGCGCATGCGGGGAGATGTGG
>CAYMXG010000024.1:1371-4670 GCA_964394115.1 uncultured Enterobacteriaceae bacterium
GCCGCTGCGACCTGCGCCCGCATCATCTCCGTGGACCCGCGATCCTGCGCGGCACGCTACCTGCGCACGGATCTCAGGCGGCATTCGCCCGAGGACAACCATATCGGCGAGATGGAACGCCTGCTGGAGACCGGTGTACGACACTGGCACGACGAGATGCTGCTGCGCTTCGCACTGGCCAGGGAATGTGAAGACGTCGGGTTGCACGAACATTCCTTCCATCATGTGCAGCAGGCATGCGCCCTGCAGCGCAACCGGATGGATTACCGCGTACAGGACGACATCGATTTCATCAATGGCATCGTCGCGACGCATACCGGTGAACGTCTCGCGCGGCTCGGCCCGGGCCACGCCAACGACGAACCCATTTTTATCGTGGGCCTGCCGCGCTCGGGCACCACGCTGCTGGAGCGCATCCTGTCCGGCCACAGCCGGGTGACCGCCGCGGGAGAACTTGGCGTCTTCCCGGCAGCGCTCGCGCGGGCGATGGCCGGCATGCGGGGCGACACTGCCCGATCCGCGACCGCTTTCGTCGAGACTGCACTGGAGATCGATGCTGCGGGGCTGGGGCGCGCGTACCTGGAGGATGCGCGGCCGCAGGTGGACCAGGCGCGACATTTCATCGACAAGCTGCCGCGAAATTACCTCCATTGCGGCTTGATCCACGCAGCGTTGCCGCGGGCGCGCATCATCGCGGTGGAGCGGGATCCCATGGACACCTGTTACGCGATGTACCAGTCGTTGTTGTCAGCCCACTACGCTTTTTCCTTCGACCTGCAGGACCTCGGCCGCTACTACGTCGCCTGGACGCGGCTCATGGCGCACTGGCACAGCGTGCTCGGCGACGCCATGCTCACCGTGAAGTACGAGGAACTGGTAACGACGCCGGAGGCGGTCGCCCGGCTTGTCACGGATTTCTGCGGCCTGGAATGGGAGGATGCGTGCCTCGATCTCGCCAGGCGCACGGACGCATCCACTACCGCCAGCGCCATCCAGGTGCGTCGGCCCATTCACCGGGACTCAGTGGGAAAGTGGCGGCCCTATCACCGTCAGCTCACGCCCCTGCTGGAACTGCTGCGCGTGGAAGGCATCCTGCACTGAGTGCGAAGTGGGCGATGCGCCCGGTCAGGGTGCAAACCCCGTGATGGACAGGGAATCCATGATGATGCGCAGTTGCGTCCACGTGGACCCGTCGATGGGTACACCCTCCGTGAGGTGTCGTGTGCGTTTACGCGCAGTGCCCTCGCCCGGCAATGAGATCTCCTGCACGCCCGGCGCAGGACGCACCTGCTTTACAGCGTCGGCGAAAAGCGCCATGCGTTTCTCGAATCCGGCGCGGTAGCCGAACCGCTCCGGATCCAGGGCGAGCACGAATAGCCCGTTGCGGTCCGGCAGATCCATGAGCCCGGCGCTGCATCCGGCACCGGACAACGCCCCCGCCAGTGCCTCCACCAGGATGCCGAGGGCGAAACCCTTGTGTCCGGCCGTGAGCCCGCCGAGGGGCAGCAGCGCCGCCTCCTTCGGCACCGCCCAGTAACGATCTGGATCCGTGGTCGGCGCGCCATCGGCGCCGATGAGCCAGCCGGCGGGTGTTGGCTCGCCGCGATTGCGGCGCATGCGCACCTGCCCCTCGGACGCCACCGCGGTGGAAAGATCAATGAGTATGGGTGCGCCACCGGCGCGGGCAATCCCGGCGGCGATGGGATTGGTGCTGAGGAATGGTTGCACTCCACCCCAGGGGGCCACGGCGGGATTGCCGCCGGCATCGTTGGCCGCCATCAGCAGCAGGAAACCCGCGCGCACCGGTGCTTCCAGGTAACTGCCCAGGCGCGCCACATCGTTGCCGTTCACGACGGTGACCACGCCGACACCGGTGGCTGCGGCCTTGTCGGTGGCGAGCCGCACCGCGCGCACTGCGCTGACAGGCCCCGGGGCCTGGTGTGCATCCAGCCGTGCCACGGACACGGTCTCTTCCACGACTTCAATCGTTGCGCCCGGAACGATGTCGCCGCGGCGGATCGCATCCACATAGCGCGGGATACGCATGACGCCGTGGGACGGATAGCCGGCCAGGGACGCCTCCATGAGCGTATCCGCCAATACCTGCACTTCCGCTTCCGGCACACCGACGCGACGGAAGATGATCTCGGTCAGTTCCCGCATGCGCCCGGACTCCATGCGCACCATGCCGCCGCTCATCGGGGCTCCCTCAATGTAATGTGCCGGCAGTCTACCGCGGCCGGGCGCCGCGAATCCCGCGACGCCATCCAGTTACACCTCGCGCAGGAGCAATCGCGGTGGCAGCGTGGACAACGACTCATGCCCGGTGCGGGTAATGAGCACAGTCTCCCCCACCACCACGTTGTGACGGGCGGTGCCCATGGCGGCCACGAGGTAGAAGGTCATGCCTCCCTGCAAGCGTGTCCCATCGCCGGGCTGCAGGCTGGCGCTGCGCTCGCCCCAGTCCGGCGGGAACCCCATGCCGATGGAATAACCGATACGGTTTTCGCTTTCATGGCCGGCGCGGCCGATGACGCCTCGCCATGCCGCCGCCACGTCGGCGCACGTTGCATCGGGTTGCATTGCTTCCAGCGCCGCGGTAAACCCCTGCAACACCAGGTCGGCAAGCTGCCGCAACGCCGGCGGCGGCTTGCCGAGGTGCAGCGTCCGGGCGAGTGCGCAGTGATAGTTGCGGTGACTCGCGTCAAGCTCGATGTTGACCGACTCCCCGGACCGGAACACGTCCTCGGCATAGACCGAATGGGCAGCGCTAGCTTTTTCCCCACGCGCGATCACGGGGTCCACCGGGACCCCGCCACAGAATTCCGGCGTGCCGCGGATCGCGGCCTCGTAGGCGACGGCCACGGCGTCGCATTCGCGCGTGCCGGGCCGGATCGCGTGCAGCACGGCATCCATTTCCTGCTGCACGATTACCGCGGCGCGGCGCATGTAGAAGATCTCCTGCTCCGACTTCACTGCGCGCACGCGGTCCAGCAACAACCCCGGGTCCTGGAGCGCGACACCGCCGAGCCGGAGCTGGAGCCGCTCGTGGGACTCCACCGTGTAGTACAGCGTGTTGCGCGGCACGGCAAGCCGACGTGCGTGCCAGCCGCGCGCGCGGATCTGCGCGGCGATGAAGTCCATCGGGTGAAGCTCTTCGCTGCCGACGTAATGCTCCGGGAAACCAATGACGTTTCCCGGCTCCGGGAAGATGCGCGACCGGCCGCTGACGACGTCCATGGCGCGCAGGAACAGCAGCGGCTCCTCTTGTTCCAGTGTCAGGATCGCAGCCTGGGGCA
>CAYMXG010000024.1:4680-11607 GCA_964394115.1 uncultured Enterobacteriaceae bacterium
TGTTCGCCGGATCGGGCAGGACCAGCACCTCCACGCCGGCGCTTTCCATGGCTGCGCGCACCCGCTGCACGCGCTCCAGGTACTCCGCGCGCGTGAAGCCGCTGCGCTCCGATGCCGTAAGACGCATGCCTGCCGGGTCAGGCACGTTGCCGACGTGGGTCTGCTCCACGGCGCCAGCCATGTTCAATCCTTCACGAACAGCTGCTGCGGGAAATAAGTCAACAAGGCGTGGCCGCCGGCCGTGACCATGAAACTTTCGCTCATGACCAGGTTGCAGTCGCCTTCCCACATTCCGCACATGAGGTGAAACGTCATGTTGGGCAGCAACTCGGTGCGATCGCCTTCCTGCAGGCTGGCCGTGCGTTCCACCCAGGTGGGCTGGAAACACAGCCCGAGCGAATAGCCGATGCGGGATTTCTTGCTGTAACCGTGGCGGTTGATGGTGCGCGTCCACGCCGCCGCCACGTCCTCGCAGCGCGCGCCCGGACGCACCGCGGCCAGCGCCGCGTTGAGTCCCTCTTTCACCACGTCGGCGAGGCGTGCGAGGCCCGGCGGCGGTGCGCCGATGCTTACCGTGCGCGATAACGCCACGTGATACTGGTGCTTGCTGCCGGACAGCTCGATGTTCACGGACTCCCCGGTGCGATACGGCTCGTCGGTCCACTTCAGGTGAGGCGCGCGCGTCTTCGGCCCTGCGGGCATCAGCACGCTGTTGGGCACACTACCGCCGAATTCATGCGTGCCGCGCAGCTGCGCGCGATACAGCGCCGCGGCAGCGTCGCACTGGCGCACACCCGGGGCAATGGCGTCAATTGCGGCCCGCATGGCGCACCCCGCCAGCACGCCGGCCTGGCGCATGATGGCGATCTCCGCGTCTGACTTCACGATGCGCACCCAGGTCACCAGCAATTCCGCGTCCTTGAGCCGCGCCTCCGGTAGCACCGCGTTCAGGATCTCGTAGCTGCGGACGGTGAAGAATGCGGCGCCTTTCTCGACGCCCAGCGTGAGCCTTCCCCAGCCGCGCGCACGGATGAGATCGGCGATGAACTGCATGGGGTGGAGTTCCGGGGTGCCGATATACTTCTCCGGGTATCCCACCTGGTGCTCCGGGCGCAGGAACGTGCTTACATCGGCGCAGGCCACATCCATCTCCCGCACCACGAGGATCGGCTCCTCAGCCTCCGCGTGCAGGAACAGCGCCTGCGGCGTGTAGAACGACCAGCCGGCATAGCCGCACAGGTAATTGATGTTCTCGGGCACCGTCACCAGCAGCAGGTCGATGCCGCCATCCAGCATGCGCCGCTTCGCCGCCTCGATACGGCGCAGGTACTCCGCGCGGGAGAACAGGACACCGGAACCGATCGTGTTGGCGGTCATGGGTGATATCAACGCTTGACCAGCAGTTCCTGCGGGAAGTGCGTCAGCAACTCCACGCCGGTCCGCGTCACGGCGATGGATTCCGTCAGCAGCAGGGAATGCCGGCCGGACCACATGCCGCCGTGCAGGTGAAAGGTCATGTTCGGCTCCAGTGGCGTCCGATCACCGCGCTGGAAACTCATGGTCCGCTCGATCCACGTGGGCTGGAAGCACAGTCCCTGCGCATATCCCACGCGCGCTTTCTTCTCGAAGCCATGCTTTAGCGTGGATCGGCTGAACGCCGCCTCCACTTCCTCGCACAGCGTGCCGGGACGCACGACGTCCAGAGCGGCCAGCAGTGCCTCGGCGATGACGTCGCGCAGGATCACCAGTTCCCGCGCCGGTTCCCCCAGGATCACGGTGCGCGCCAGCGCCACGTGGTACTGGTGCCGGGAACCGGACAGCTCGATATTGACCGTGTTGCCGGCCCGGTAGGGTTCGTCGGTCCACTTCAGGTGCGGTGCACCGACGCGATCACCGGAGGGCATCAGCACGCTGTTGGGCACGCCGCCGCCGAAGTCCGGCGTGCCATGCAACTGTGCGTAGTACAACTCCGCCACCGCATCACATTCGCGCACACCGGGCGCAATGGCGCCCACTGCGCCGCGCATGGCGCAATCGGCGAGCACGCCTGCCTCGCGCATCAGCGCCATTTCCACATCGGTTTTCACGGTGCGCACCCAGTCCACGAGCAGATCTGCGTTTACGAACCGGGCGTCAGGCAACGTGCGCAACAGCACTTCCCAGGATCGCACCGAGAAAAAGTGCGCTTCCTTCTCCACACCGAGGCGCGCAGCGCCCCAGCCGCGCGTGCGAATGTGATCGGCGATGAAGTCCATGGGGTGCAGGTCCTCGTTGCCGATGTACTTCTCGGGATACCCGACCTGATTCTCCGGTTTCAGGAAAGCGGAGAATTCCGCGCAAGCCACGTCCATGTCGCGCACGATGAGCGTCGGTTCCTCGTCAGCGAGCGGCACGAGCAGCAACTGCGGCGTGTAGAAGGACCAGCCGGAATACCCGGACAGGTAGTTGAGGTTCTCGGGCGACGCCACCAGCAGCACGTCGACACCTGCCGCCTCCATGCGCGCCCTGGTGCGTGCCAGGCGGCCCAGATACTCGCTGCGTTCAAACAGGCTCATCGACCGCAAGTCTAATGATTCGCGCGTGGACGATTCATCTCAATTTGCCCCGGCTTTTGGCACTTTTCTCCGGCCACCCGGGTCCCGGGACCGGTTCACGAGCGGCGCCTGGCTCCGGCGGGATCGTAGAACGCCCGCAACGACGCCTCGGCGGCGTGCCGCTCCCCAGCCACCTCGATCTCGAACGGGGCGGCGGCGATGCGTTCCGCGTCGACGCCTTCGGGATGATGGACGTAACCCATGCCGACGGACCGACCAAACGTAAAGCTGTATGCGCCGGAACTGATATAGCCCACGATGCGGCCGTCCATGACAATGGGCTCGTCGTGGAACAACTGCGGCGCCGGGTCCGCCAGCCGGAATTGCACCATGCGCTTAGCGAGCGGTTGCTCCCGCTGGCGCAGCAACGCATCCCGGCCGGTGAAGTCCACGCCGCTATCCAGTTTCAGCGTGAACCCGAGGCCTGCCTCCAGGGGTGTGTCCTCCGGCGTGAGATCCAGCTGGTATTCCCGGAACCCGCACTCGAGGCGCAGGTGCTCGATGGCGTGGTAACCCGCGGGGCGCAGGCCATGGGCCGCCCCGGCCGCGAGAATCAGTCCGCATACGTCGTTCGCACACTCCACCGGGATGTAAAGTTCCCAGCCCAGTTCACCGACAAAGGTGAGCCGGTAGGCCAGCACCCTTGCAAAACCGATGTCCACCTCGCGGGCGGTCGCGAAAGGAAACGCGTCGTTGTTCAGTTCTGTGTCCACGACTTCCTGCAACAGGGCGCGCGACGCCGGGCCCTGGATCGACAGCACGGCGTACTGCGGCGTGACGTCGGCCACGGCGACGGATTCGCCGGCGCTGATGTTGCGCAGCATCCAGTTCCGATCCCGCGGCTGCGTCGTGGCCGACGACACCACGAGATAGCGATCCTCCGCGAGGCGATTCACGGTGATATCGGTCTCAATGCCGCCGCGGGTATTCAGCATGGGCGTGTAGACGAGCTTACCGGTCGCCACGTCCACGTTGCCGCCGCACAGGCGTTGCAGGTATGCGCAGGCATCGCGCCCCGTCACCAGGTGCTTGCCGAAGGAACTCTGGTCGAAGATGGCGACACTGTTGCGCACGGCGCTGCACTCGACCGCAGTATGTTCGTACCAGTTGGGCCGGTAGTAGGAATAGCGGTTCACGGCCTCCGTGCCCGGCGGCGCGAACCACAGTGGCCGCTCCCAGCCCATGGCCTCGCCGAAGCACGCGTTGCGCTCCACCCAGCTCCCGTGCATGGGGCTCTTGCGCACGGGACGCGAGGCCTCACGCTGCTTGTGGGGCCAGTGCACCTTGTAATGCAGGCCCAGTGATTCCCCGGCGCGGTGCCGCAGGTAGCGAACATTGGTCTGCAGCGGGTGGAAACGGGCGATGTCCACCATGGTCAGGTCGCGGGTTGGCTCGCCCCGCAGCATCCATTCCGCCAGCGCCCGCCCCGCAGCCGGCGCGTACTCGATGCCCTCGGAATTGAACCCGGCGGCGATGAAGCAATTGTGCCGCCCCGGCGCTTCGCCGAGTGCGAACATGAGGTCCGGGGTAAAGCTCTCCGGGCCATTCAGGAAGTGGCTGATGCCGGCGTCCACGAGCGGAGGCAGGATCTCGGCGGCCTTGGTGTAAGGCAATTCGAAATGCTCCCAGTCCTCGGGCAGCTCGATGAACTCGGGGTGCACTGGCAGCCGGTCCCAGTGCAGCGGCTTGCCCTGCGGTTCGAATGCGCCCACCAGCAGCTTGCCCGCATCCTCCTTGATGTAGACGTAACCGTCCGGGTCCCGCAACACCGGCAGCGTGGGCCGCACGAAACCAAGGGACTCCGTCACCATATACATGTGTTCACAGGGGTGGAGCGGCACGTCGACGTCCAGTTGCGACGCGAGTTCGCGCGTCCACAACCCACATGCCAACACCAATTGCTCGCACGCGATGACGCCCCCCGCCGTGTGTACCCGGTAGCCGCCCGCCGGCACTGCTTCCACATGCGCCACCGGCGTGCCCTCGCGAATGCGAACGCCGCCCTTGCGGGCACCGGCCGCGAGCGCCATCGTGGAATCCACCGGGTTGGTCTGCCCGTCTTTCGGGATGAAGATCGCGCCCTCGATAAGGCGGTAATCCATCTCCGGGTACAGGTCCCGCGCCTCCGCCGGAGAAAGGACGTGCGCCTCGATGCCGACGGACTTTGCGATGGAGGCCACGCGCCGTGTTTCGTGCAGGCGCTCGCTGGTGCGGCACACGCCCAGCGTGCCGTTCTGCTTGAACCCGGTGGCCTGGCCAGTCTCCGCCTCGATCCGGCCATACAGTTCCGCGGCGTAACGCGCGAACGCCGTAGCCGTATGGCTGAGACGCAGTTGCATTATCAGCCCCGCCGCATGCCAGGTGGAGCCGCAGGTCAACCGGCCGCGCTCCAGCAGCGTTACGTCCGTGACGCCGAGCTGCGCGAGATGATAGGCGATGCTGCAGCCGACAATACCACCGCCGATGATGACGACGCGCGCGTGTTCGACCCGGTCGGTCACGCGGATAACTCCATTACCAGCCCGACCAGAACGGGCCGTCGGCGAAATCCCAGATCAAATAGGCAAGACCGCGCCAGTCGTACCGACCCGTTTCGTTGAGGGGCAGCTCCACACCGAGATTCAACGCCACGTGTCCGCCCCTGGTGAGGCCGATTCGGACCTGGGGTGTAACGGACCAATGAGAAAAGTCGGTTCCATCGGTGCCGTTGCCGCGGTCCAACGGGATCTCGGTCGTGAACTCCAGGCCCGGGAACACCGCACGGGACCATGGCGTGTGCACCCAGTGCGCGATACCGGAGATTTCCATTTCGCCGTCGCCGACGTTGTCCACCGGCAGCTTGGCGCGAACGCTGCCCTGCAACGTCCATTCGTCGTTGAGGATCTTGCCCAAGGCAAGATACGGCAGCATCTCGACCGAATCGTCGCTGTCGAACGGCACTTCGACGACGCCTGCCAGCGTGGCAATGAATCCAGAGTCGAGGTCGTGATGCAGCACGTGTTTGGCGCCGAACTCAATGCTCTTGAACTCCCCGTCGCCATCATCGACGCGATGCGAAAGCTCCAGCAGCAGTTGCGAACGCGTGCCTATACGACGCTCGACTTCGAGCGTCTGTGTGAATCTCTCCCGGCCGCCATCATTCTGAAATTCCCCCTTCCAGACGAGCTCATCTTCCGGAAACGCCTTTTTCGTGTTCAGGGGCAAATACAGATTCAGGTCGCCCGGTGGATAATCATGCGGGCCAGCCAGCGTCTTCACATAGGCAACCAGTTCCTCGATCTCCGCATCACTCAGGGATTCGCCAAACGCCGGCATTTGCTCCGCCAATCCGAATGCCGCGCCGCCATGCTTGATGACCATGAAGAAGTCGCCTGTCGGTTCACGGCTGTTGAACAATGCATCGGTGAAATTGGCCGGTACTACGCCCAGCTCCCGCAGCATGGGAAAGGCAGATTCCGGGTGACCCGAAGCGCCGTGACAAACGGCGCAGTGGTTCTGAAAGTTCGCGGCTGCCCGTTCGTGTGCGTGCGCGAATCCCGGTTGCGGCAGCGTAAACAGCGCAACCAGGACGAAAATTTTCCGCGGGAAACGGCCTGTCATTGTTAAAACTTTCCGTGCTGTTGGTGATTCCGGCGTGCAGAAAGAATTGCGGCACACTACACACCGGCATTTCGCGCGTAGTTTACGTCTGCACTGCTCGACAGAAGTTCTTTTAATGGCGGTTGTTCCGACAAAAAACCATGGCGCCGGATACCGCGGGAGGAATATTCATCGACCTTACGCGCCGTGCCGGGAAGTGCGGCCGCCCCCGATTACGGTGGGACCACCGGCAACACCAGGTGGGAGGCGTGTTCCGCACTGTGGTGGATGGCATTTTCGGCGACCACCCATTCAGTCTCGTCGTAGTTCCTGCCACCGGTGTTCAGGTTCCGTTCCAGGCGCGGGAAATTGCTGCTGGAGACCTCCAGCCGGATGCGCTGGCCGGCGGCGAAATAGTTGCCGGTGACCTGCAGACTGACGCGCACCTCATAAACACTGCCCGGCTCCATCCACACCTGTCTGTCGAATCCCTCCCGGTAGCGGGCACGGGCGACACCCTCGCGGATGTTGAAGGCACGGCCATCCGGGTAGACATCCACCAGCTTGGCGGTGAAATCCGTGTCCTTCGCCGAGCAGGAAACGTACAGCACGGCTTCCACCGGACCAGTGGCTTCCACACCCTGCTTCAGCACCGGCGTGGAGTACACCAGCACATCGTGCCGCGCCTCGATGCCGCGCTGGTCGTGGTCGGCCTTGCCGCCGGGCGTGTTGTAACCCAGGGATGGGACTGGCG
>CAYMXG010000024.1:11617-12092 GCA_964394115.1 uncultured Enterobacteriaceae bacterium
GGATCATACATATAATGATCCGCTGGCTCGGTTCCCGGCTCGTCAGTGGTCAGCACGCCGTCGCCGAAACGGCTGTTGGCACCACCATTGCTGTGCAGATAATAGGGGGTGAACTTCGTCCCCGGCAGCGGCTAGGCGTCCGCGCTGCGCCACTGGTTTTTCCCCATCAGGTAGTACTGCACGTGCGGCAGGTCCCCGAGGCCGCCTTTTTCCCCGCGCAGCCAGTGATCGAACCAGCGCAGGTAAATGGCCCAGTAGTCCTTGCGCGGGTCCCCCAGGGGGCGCTTGCCGTAGCTGTAATCGGACGTGACCGAGTTGTGCTGGCAATGCCCCGAGGGGCCGATGATCACGTACTGGTTGTCGTGGGCCCGGCGCGACACCGCGTTGTCCCGGAACTTGTTGAACATATGCAGCGACTCGTGGGGCGACATGTCGTACCAGGAATTGATGAACAGCGCAGGGACGTCCACTTTTT
>CAYMXG010000024.1:12102-14760 GCA_964394115.1 uncultured Enterobacteriaceae bacterium
AAATAGCCGAACTTGTCCCAGTAGGGATCGGCCGGTCCGTGCAATACGTAATCGCGCCAGTCGTTCTCCGGCCAGCCCGGCTTCCAGCCCATGTCGATGACCGGTAGCGAGCGCATCACCGCTTCGAAATCCACCTTTGGCAGTTCCGGCCTGGGGTTCACGTAGCGGTAGAACTCCCGCACCTGCTCCAGGGCGGACCCCGGCGGCGGGCGCGCGAACAGCTTGCTGCCGTCGATGTAGAACCACTCCGGCGCCCAGCCGATTTCCAGCACGCCTGCCGTGGCTATATCCCAGAACTGGGTTCGCGAGGCGCCGCCGGAATGCTGCGGGACCATGGCCTTGAGATTCGGGTGACGCAGCGGCGCCTGCAGGATCTGGGTATTGCCTTGCGACGAACAACCATAGGTGCCGATGTTGCCGTTGGACCAGGGCTGCTTCGCGAGCCATTCCACTGTGTCGTAGCCGTCCGGGCCGTCGTCCCGGGCCAGCACATATTCCCCCTCGGATTCGTAGCGTCCGCGGATGTCCTGCACCGCCACCGCGAATCCCTGACCGGCAAACATCCGCGCCTCGCCATGCTCGCGTGTGGCGGGCTCTCGCCATTCCGATTTGTCGTACTGGGTGCGGATCAGGATGACCGGGAGTTTGTCGCCTGCACCCAACGGCAGGTACAGGTCCGTGGACAGGCGCACGCCGTCACGCATGGGCACGAGTACCGTGGGCTCAAGGCGCACCTGGTATTTCGGTGCCGGGAACGGGATGGCGTCACTGGCCGGGACGCCGGCAACCTCGGCGCAGTATGCACTGCCGGGCATCAATAACACCGAGAATACGGTGGCGGCGGCGAGCCGGCGAAAGCCGCGATTCCCGTTTCCGGTTCTTTCACGTGGTATTCCCATGGTTCGAGCCTGGTCCAATGCCATTACATGAGTGGTGTCGTGCCAGTCCGGCCCGGCGCTGCCGGGTACTTAATAATACGTGCAACCGCACTGCTCTAAATTCCGAACTGCGGGATACTTTCGGAAAAATCGTCTGCTGGCCTGCGCATGGCAGGAAAACCCGCCGCAGGGGGCAAGTTTCCCATTCAAAAACCGGTTCCAATATAATCAGGCAATTGCGAACATGGCCGCCGGTCCTGTGTTTGCACGAACCCCCGGAAACCCATGAAGCTCGACAAGTTCGACATCCAGATCCTCGGCATCCTGCAACAAGAGGGCCGCATCACCAAGCTGGAACTGGCCCAGCGCATCGGCCTGTCGCAGACGCCGTGCCATGAACGTGTGAAGCGGTTGGAGAACGCCGGGTTGGTGCGCGGGTATCACGCAGACGTGGACATAGACAAGCTGGTGGACGTCACGCGCGTATACGTGACCGTGACATTGGAACGGCACAAGTCGGCGGATTTCGAGCGCTTCGAGGGCGCCATCAAGGACGTGCCGGAGATCATTGAGTGCTACGCGCTGGGCGGCGGCATTGATTATTTCCTCAGCATCATCACCCACGACCTGCAGTCCTACCAGTTGCTGATGGAAAGGCTGCTGGGCATGGACATCGGCATCGCGCAGTACTTCACCTACGTCGTCACCAAGCGCATCAAGAAGCGCCATGGCTATCCCATCACACACCTCATGCAGAACAGATAGTGACGGCAACAACTTTTTCGGTTTTCTCAGGGCCGCATGGAATAATTTGAGGGGTCAGCAACGGTCTTGAAACTGCACCAGCTCAAGCTGGTGCCCAAACGGGTCCTGCACGTACCAGTTTCTTGACGCGGGCCAGTCGCCGACCGGCACGATGATCGGCGCTGCCGCGGGCCTGCAGCCCCGCGCTTCCAGGTAACGCACCGCGCGCTCCAGGTCGGCGACTTCCAGACACAGGTGACGGCTGCCCGCATCGCAGTTTCTGGGCGGCGTCCGGGAGGCATCAGACGGTTGATCGTATTGCAGCAGTTCCATCTTCAGCGTGGATGCGATGCGCAGCATGGCAATGGAGATCCTGGCCCCGGACACACCCACCCGTGCTGCGCTCCAGTCCTGCCCCGATTCTGTGCGCGGTAACTCGCGCGAGTCGAAGGGACCCATGCGGTACAGGAGTTCGGCACCCATGACGCCGCAGTAGAAATCCACTGCCGGATCGAGATCCACCACGGTCAGCGACACATGATCGATCCCGACAAACAGCGCTGCCTCCTCAGGTACCGGCATTCCGCAGCGCGGCCTCGATGAGCGGCTGGCCGGCGGCAGCCAGAGCCTTTGCATCCAGTGTGCGGCACAGGCCGAACTGCGCGACGGGCGCCGCCGCTGTGTAATTGGGCCAGTCGGCCTGCAGCAGGCGCCCGGGAACCTCGGCCTGCAGCAGTTGCCTGAACTTTTCCACGTCCGCCTCATGCTCGAAATACAGGTTGCAGATGCAGTGATATGTCGCTCCCGCCCCGTCCAGGCCCAGCCCGGGCGCCTGCACCTCGATACGCTGCGGAACCACGCCCGTCTGCCGCTGCAGCAGTCCGATGCCCAGCGGCATATGCACGTCCAGGTAATGTTTCAGGTTGAACACGGAACCCGGTGTGTTCGGGTACAGGATGCTGACGCAGTACATGACCGGACGCCGCCGTCAGCCGTTCAGGTGCACCGGCAGCTTGCGCAAGCCGTGCACAAACAG
>CAYMXG010000025.1:0-14374 GCA_964394115.1 uncultured Enterobacteriaceae bacterium
TTCTGGATGCCCGCGTTTACCAGCATGGTGCTCTGGCCGTGGCTGTTTATCATTCTCCGCGACCTGCGGCGCACGCACCACGTTACCTGAATCCTTAAGTTTTCCAGGCTCCCAGGTCCGGGATGCAATCCAGACTCAAGTTCAGAAATCCGGGAACGGAATTTAACCTCGTCCGCGGGCGCGTGTTCTTTTGCGCGATTTTCATGTTGCTGCTCGTCCTGAGTTTGCTGGCCCGCGTATTCTATTTGCAGGTGGTCATGCACGAGCATTTCACCACCCTGTCGCAGCATAATCGCGTAAAGATTGTCCCCATCCCGCCGATTCGTGGCCGGATTTTCAGCAGTGACGGCGTATTGCTGGCGGAGAACCGGCCCTCGTTCAGCCTGGAGATCGTGCCCGAGCAGGTGGCCAACATGAGCGCCACCATCCAGCAATTGTCCGCCCTGATCACCATCAGCAGCAGCGACGTCATCCGGTTCAATGAACAGGCAGGGAAGATGCGGCGCTTCGAGAATGTGCCGCTGCGCTTCAACCTGACCGAGGAGGAGGTGGCGCGGATTTCCATCGATCGGCACCGGTTGCCCGGCGTGGAAGTAGTACCGAGACTGGACCGCTTTTATCCCCGCGGCCCGGACGTAGCCCACGCCGTCGGCTACGTCGGCATGATCGATGAGGAGGAACTGGAGCGACTGGACCGGTCTGATTACACCGGTACCGTGCACACCGGCAAACTGGGCGCGGAGAAGGCGTTTGAGAGATTGCTGCATGGGCACGTCGGATTTCAGCAGGTGGAGGTGAATGCCCAGGGGCGGGTGGTGCGGGTACTGGATCGCACCGCGCCAATGCCGGGTCGAAATGTGTACCTGACACTCGATGTGTCCCTGCAAGACGTCGCGATGTCGGCGCTGGCCGGGCGGCGCGGGGCGATCGTGGCAATGGATCCTCGTACCGGCGGCATCCTCGCCATGGTCAGTTCCCCCGGGTATGACCCGAACCTTTTCGTAAACGGGATCAGCGTTGAGGATTACAAGGTGTTGCTCAACTCCAAGGCGACCCCGCTGTTGAATCGTGCCCTGCAGGGAAAATATCCGCCCGGGTCGACGGTAAAGCCGTTTCTGGCGCTGGCGGCGCTGCATTATGGCGTGCGCACGGTTCCGGATCAGACCCGGTGCCCGGGATGGTATGCGCTCAAGGGCAGTTCCCATCAGTATCGGGACTGGAAGAAGGGCGGGCATGGACACGTTGACCTGACCCAGGCGGTGGCCCAGTCCTGCGATGTGTTTTTTTATTCCCTGGCACAGGATCTGGGTATTGACCGGTTGCACGATGCCTTTGATCGGTTCGGTTTCGGCCGCTTGACGGGAATCGACATCGGCGGCGAGAGCAAGGGGTTGGTGCCGTCCCGTGCCTGGAAGCAGCGCGAGTTGAAACAACCCTGGTACCCCGGAGAAACGCTGATCATGGGGATTGGCCAGGGTTACCTCCAGGTCACGCCGGCACAGCTGGCGCTGGCCACGGCGCGCATGGCAAGCTGGGGACGCACTCCGAAACCGCACTTGCTGGCGGAGGCGCGCGATGTGCTCACCGGCAAGACGGTATTGCGCAATGAAGGCACGGATGCGCCAACGCAATCCGATGTGTCCGACGAGCATTGGCAGGAAGTCGTGCGAGCGATGCGCGAAGTCATGCACGGTCCGTTCGGCACCGCGCGCCGATCCACCCAGGGAGCCACCTATGAATCCGCCGGCAAAACCGGTACGGCCCAGGTGGTGGGTATGGCGCAAAATGAATCCTACCGGGCGGAGGATCTCCCGGAAGAGTTCCGCGATCATGCACTATTCATCGCCTTCGCCCCATTGGACGCACCCCGCATCGCCGTCGCGATCATTGTTGAAAATGGCGGCAGTGGTTCGGGCACGGCGGCGCCGATAGCCCGCCGGTTGTTCGATCATTTTCTCGGGGCCCCGGCAGTGGCCGAGCCTGCGCCCGGATGAGAGATCAGACGCTGGCGGAGAGGTTGCACCTGGATATGCCGTTGGTGATGGGGCTGGCTCTGCTGTGCCTGATGGGCCTGGTTACGCTCTACAGTGCCGGGGGCCAGGAACTCGCCGTGGTCATGCGCCAGGCAATGCGCATGATCCTGGCATTTGGGCTTATGTTCCTCATTGCCCAATGCCCCCCCGGCCAGCTGGCGCGGTGGTCGGTGCCGCTTTATGCGCTTGGGCTGTTGCTGTTGCTCCTGGTTCTGGTCATTGGAGAGATCGGCAAGGGGGCGCAACGCTGGCTTGACCTTGGGCTGATCCGCTTCCAGCCCTCCGAGTTGATGAAACTGGCGGTGCCGATGGTTGTCGCCTGGCTGCTGTCCGAACGCGACCTGCCACCTTCCATGTCCAGGATTTTCGTCGCCGGCATTTTGATCCTGGTACCGGCCCTCATGATCGCAAAGCAGCCGGACCTTGGCACGGCGGTGCTGATAGTGGCAGCGGGATTCTCAGTTCTGTTCGTGGGTGGCATAGGCTGGCGCCTGATAGGTGCCACGGCATTGCTGGGTGCGGCATCCGCCCCGGCGCTGTGGTACATGTTGCATGATTATCAGCGCCGGCGTGTGCACATGTTTCTCGATCCGGAGCAGGACCCGCTCGGGTCGGGATATCATATTATCCAGTCCAAGATTGCCATCGGTTCAGGCGGAATTTACGGCAAGGGCTGGTTGAACGGCACCCAGTCGCACCTGGACTTCCTACCGGAAAGATCCACGGATTTTATATTCGCCGTTTACTGCGAGGAGTTTGGTCTGATGGGAGTAATGCTCCTGATTAGCATATACGCCCTGATCATCGCCCGCGGCCTGTATCTGGCGTTGTACTCCCAGCAGGTTTACGGCCGCCTGCTTGGTTCCGGTATAGTGCTGACCTTTTTCGTCTACATGTTTGTCAACATGGGCATGGTGTTGGGTCAGTTGCCGGTGGTCGGTATCCCGCTGCCGCTAATCAGTCATGGAGGCACATCGCTGGTGACGCTGTTGGCGGGTTTCGGCATGTTGATGTCGGCGTACTACCATCGTCGCCTGCTGTCGGGAAAGGTGGGCTGATGCGCGCGCTGCTTGCCTGTCTGTTGTTGTCTGCATGCACACAGGCCCCGGCCACCGATGCGATATTGCAGCGTGCTGACGTGCAGCAGTTCATTGCCGATGTGGCGCAGCGGAACGGGATTCCGCCCGGGGAAATCGGCGCCATACTTTCGCGCGCCCGGTTTTCAAGTCAGATTATCGCGGCCATCTCGCGTCCGGCCGAGGCGCTGCCGTGGCACAGCTACCGGCAGATATTCCTGCAACCGGACCGCATTAAGGGCGGCATCCAGTTCTGGCGCGAGAATTCCGCGCTACTGGAGCGCGCCAGCGGCGCCTATGGCGTGCCGGCGGAGATATTGGTGGCCATCATCGGTGTTGAGACGCGCTACGGGAAGAATGCGGGCGGATACCGGGTGCTGGATGCGCTTGCCACGCTGGCGTTCGACTACCCAAAACGCGCGGCCTTCTTCCGCAGCGAGCTGGAACATTTCCTGTTGTTGACGCGGGAACAGAAACTGGAACCGCTGGCGCTGAAGGGTTCCTATGCCGGGGCCATGGGCACGCCGCAATTCATCCCCAGCAGCTTCCGCCGCTTTGCCGTGGATTTCGACGCCGATGGTCACATCGATATCTGGAACGGCAATGCGGATGCCATCGGCAGTGTCGCCAATTACTTCAGGGAACATGGCTGGCAGAGCGGTGGCCTGGTGGCGCTGCCGCTGGCGGCGGAAGTTGTCCCCGATGCGTCACTGCTCGCGGATGACCTGGAGCCGGGACTGACGCCCGCGACGTTGGCACAGGGCGGAATAATATCCCCGCTGCCGATCCCCGCCGACAGCAAGGCCAAGCTGCTGGCATTGGAAATGGAGTCCGGCCGGGAGCATTGGCTTGGATTCTGGAATTTTTATGTCATAACCCGCTACAACCACTCGGTGCATTACGCCATGGCGGTTTATCAACTATCCCAGGAAATCCTCGCTGCCCATGAAGTCCAAATCGCCCCGCCACCTGCCGGCAAGTCCGATGGTTAAACACTTTTCCTGCTTGTCGTTGGGATTATCGATCCTGGTGCTGGGCAGCGCCTGCTCGCTGGTCGTCGGGCGCGACGGCGGCCCGCGCCCGGGCAGCGTAAAAACCGCCCATATCCCGGATGCGGTGCCGAAATCGGAACCGCGCAGCAAATATGGCAACCCGGAGTCCTATGTAGTCAACGGCAAGCGATACTTCGTCATGAATGACGGCTCCGGATTCGTAGAGAAGGGCATTGCCTCCTGGTACGGGGAACAGTTCCATGGCCGCCGCACTTCCAGCGGTGAGACTTACGACATGTATGCCATGACCGCCGCACACAAGACTTTGCCGCTGCCCACATTTGTGCAGGTGACAAACCTGAAAAATGCGAAGCAGGTAATCCTGCGGGTTAACGATCGCGGCCCGTTCCACGGCAATCGCATCATCGACCTGTCATACACGGCGGCGGCCAAGCTGGATATACTTGCGGCCGGCACCGGGCTGGTGGAAGTACGCGCACTTGGCCCCGGCGGCGACGTGGCGCGTCCGGTGACGACTCCGATCCCGGATTCCAGCGGTACCGGTGCGGGAGCCGGCTCCTTTTACATTCAGGTCGGCGCGTTCTCCAGCCGCGCCAATGCCGAAGCGCTCCGCGACAGGCTCAGTGCGCCCGGGGCATTTCTGGTGTCGATCTCTGAAGCCCTGGTCGATGACAGGACCCTGTATCGCGTGCGCATCGGCCCCGTCGATGACATAGAGATCGCGGACAACATTGTCGCGAATCTGATGACACTGGGTATAAACGAGCATTCAATTGTGACGGATTGAGAGTGGAGGCATGTGAATGGCAATGTTGCACCGGATCAGAACAATGAAAGTCTGGGCTGTTGCAGCTGCGGCCCTGCTGCACGCCAGCAGTGTGCAGTCCGGGCCCGCGGCGCAATTGGTCGTTCCGGCGCCGCCGGCCGTGGCCGCGTCGGCCTACCTGGTCCAGGACTTTGAAAGCGGACAGATACTGGTGGAACAGAATATCGACGCGCGGGTTGAACCAGCCAGCCTGACCAAGATGATGACCACCTATGTAGTGGAAAGCGAAATGGCCACGGGCAGGATCAAGCCGGAAGACCTGGTGCGGATCAGCGAGAAGGCCTGGCGCATGGAAGGCTCAAAGATGTTCGTGGAGGTGAACAAGGAGGTTTCGGTCCAGGACCTCATGCGCGGCGTCATCATCCAGTCCGGGAACGACGCCAGCGTGGCGCTGGCAGAGCACGTGGCCGGAAGTGAAGAGGTTTTTGCGGCCATGATGAATGAACATGCCAAACGCCTCGGCATGAACGGCAGCAACTTCAAGAACAGCACCGGCTGGCCGGAACCGGATCACTACACCACGGCCCGGGATCTGGCCACGTTGGGCATGGCACTGATCCGGGATTTTCCCTCCGGGTACAAGCTTCACAGTGAAAAGGAATTTGTCTTCAACGGCATCTCCCAGAGGAATCGCAACGAATTGCTGTGGACTGACGCTACCATTGACGGAATAAAAACCGGGCACACGGAGACCGCCGGCTATTGCCTCGTGGCGTCCGCGCTTCGCGACGGCATGCGCCTGGTGTCGGTGGTCATGGGCAGCTCCGGCTCGAATGCCCGTGCAAACGCTACTTCGGCCTTGCTGAACCATGCGTTTCGCTTTTACGAAAGCCATACCATCGCCGCGGGACAACAGCCATTGACCCAGGGCAAGGTATGGAAGGGCGTCAGCGATACGGTCTCCGCCGGCCTGCTCCAGGACCTGAAGCTTGCAATACCGCGCGGCAGCCAGGCCCAACTCGAGATGAAACCGGTGCTTGAGCCGCGCATTGTGGCGCCGTTGCAGAAGGATGCAGCCATTGGAACATACAGTGTGCGCCTGAACGGCAAGGATCTTGCCTCGCGCCCCCTGGTGGCGTTGCAGGCCGTGGAATCCGCGGGGTTTTTCGGCAGAATTGCCGATGACGTCCGGCTCATGTTCGAGTAACCCGTAACCGGCGCCGCTCACGATGGACACAGTCTGGCTAAATGGAAGGTTTATGCCGGCCGCCGAGGCCACCGTGCCGGTGCTGGACCGGGGCTTTATCTTCGGCGATGGCGTCTATGAGGTCGTGCCGGTTTTCGGCAGCCACATCCTGCGGCTCGAAGAGCACCTGCGGCGCCTGGATCAGAGCCTGGCAGCGATCTATATGCAGTCTCCGCACAGCGACGCGGAGTGGGGCGCCATCATCGACGGCCTGCTGGAACGGAATCCCTGCGGCCGGGACCGCTCGGTCTATCTGCATGTGACGCGCGGTGTGGCGCCGCGCGAGCATGTGATCCGCAAGCCGTTGACGCCTACTGTATTCGGCATGTGCACGCCGATTCCGGAGCGCAACTACGACGCCGGACTGAGCGCCATAACGCACGCGGATATTCGCTGGCAGTACTGCGACATCAAGTCCATCAGCCTCTTGCCCGGCGTGTTGCTGCGCGAGCGCGCCCGGCGTGCCGACGGCTCGGTCGAGGCCATCCTGCTGCGCGAGGGCACGGTCACCGAAGGCGCAGCCAGCAATGTATTCGTGATCAGCGTCGGCGCCGTGCGCACGCCGGCCAAGAGCAATCACCTCCTGCCGGGTGTGACCCGGGACCTGGTGGTTGAATTGCTGCGCGGCGCGGACGTGAATTGCAGCGAAGGACCGATTAGTGAAGCGGAGTTACGCGTCGCGGATGAGATCTGGATCACCAGTTCGACCATGGGTATCGCGCCGGTGACGCGGCTGGACGGGACACCGGTCGGCGACGGCCGGCCGGGCCGGTTCTGGCGGGCGGCGGACCGCATTTACCAGGAATACAAACTCCGGGTGAGCGCGGGCACAGCCCCCGGGCTTGGCCAAAACCGGGCCGCAAGCTAGGCCGGCGCGTCCACGCATGCAGATTTACAAGGAATTCCGCCTCGAGGCCGCACACCTGTTGCCCAACGCGCCAGCGGGACACAAGTGCCGGCGGCTGCACGGGCACTCATTTTCCATAGGTGTACATGTCCAGGGCGTGCCGGATGCGCAATCCGGGTGGATAATGGATTTCGCCGACATATCGGCGGCGTTCGGCCCGCTCTTCGAGCAACTGGATCATCGATTTCTGAATGAGCTTCCCGGGCTCGAGAACCCCACCAGCGAGATCCTGGCGCGCTGGATTTGGGTGCGGTTGAAACCGCTGCTGCCGGCGCTGGCTGCGGTCCACGTCGGTGAGACCTGTAACAGCGGCTGCCGCTACGAGGGTGAGCTGGATCCAGGGTAGTAAAGACGAGATACCCGGCATGGCCGGGGCCATGAACATCACGAACTGGAGCGAGGCCATGAAAGAGATAGCGATTGCGGAATTACTGGGGGACGGGATCGGACCGGAATTGCGGGAATCACTTTATGCGGTGATGGATGTAATGCCGCAGAAATTCAAGATGATTCCATTTGACCTCTCGGTGGAAAATCGCGAGTCCGGGGATCGGGACCTGTTCAAAAAGGTCGGTGCAGCCATGAACGAGCACAAGCTCGCGATCAAGTATCCCACGGTGACGCGCACTTCCAGTCCAAACGGCATCATCCGCAGAATGTGCAACTTCAGCGTCATCCTGCGTCCGGTCATCTCCATCAAGGGGATCAAGTCCAACTTTACTGAACAGGTCTTCCTGAACATTGTCCGCGTTGCCACCGGCGGCACCTATGATGACCCGGGCCGGATGATCGGCAAGGATGCGGCGGTTTCAATCCGCATCGTGGAACGTGACCCGTGCCGTCAGGCCGCCCGCTATGCATTCGAATTTGCGCGCAAGAAGAAATTGAATGTCACGTCCTCATCCAAGCACACCATCCAGCGCGCCACTGACGGGCTGTTTGAAGCGGTGGTGGTGGAGGTTCACAAGGCCTTTCCGGAGATAAAACACCGGGTGGAATTGTTCGACGCGCTGCTGGCGAAGATCATACTGAAGCCCGAGGACTACCAGGTCGTGCTGGTGCTGAATGAATATGGGGATTTTCTTTCCGACATGGCCAGCGGGCTGATCGGCAGCATCGGCACCGGGGCCAGCGGAAACTTCAGCTTCACCGAAGATGACAAGGTCGACATCGCCATGTTTGATCCCGCTGGCGGCACGGCGCCGGACATTGCCGGCAAGAACAAGTGCAATCCGACCGCGATTCTGCTTGCCTTCGGGATGCTGCTGGATCACATCGACCGCTATGACCTGGGCCACGAATTGCGGCTGGCAATGCTGTCCGCCATTGCTGCCGGGGAATGCACCGGAGATATCGGCGGCAAGCTGGGTACGCGGGAGTTCACCCAGGTTGTCATCGATCGGATGAAGGGGAAGTTTTGAATTTGGCGGCCTTGGGTGGTGCCTCATTTTGTCATCCCGAACGAGCCCATTCGCGTTCGCTCAGGGCAGGCTCCGCCTAAGACTTGATGCCAGTGCCGCGCTCCAGCAGGGTCAAGGCATAGCCGCCAAGCGCGATGACGAACAGGGTAATGATGGTAAAAGCGGCCCCCAGGTGTGTGTGGGAAGTCCCCAGGAGGCCATAGCGAAACGCATCCACCATGTAGACGATGGGATTCGCATAGGAGACCGCCTTCCAGAACGGCGGTAACAGGTCAATCGAGTAAAACACGCCACCCAGGTAGATGAGGGGCGTGAGCACAAATGTCGGGATGATGGAAATGTCGTCGAATTTCTTCGCGTAGATTGCGTTGACCATGCCGCCCAGGGAAAACAGAACCGTGGTGAGCAGCAGTATGGCGATGATCGTCAGGACGCTGCTGACGCGCAAATGCGTGAAACACATCGCAATGGCCGTCACTACGACGCCCACCGCAAGTCCGCGCAACACGCCGCCGGTGACATAGCCACCCAGGATCACCCAGTTGGGGATTGGCGCGACCAGCATCTCCTCGAGGTGGTGCTGGAATTTGGCGCCGAAGAATGAAGATACAACGTTTGCATAGGCATTGTTCATCACTGACATCATGATCAGCCCGGGCGCGATGAAATCGATGTAGCTGAATCCGTCCATTTGGCCGACGCGCGTGCCGATCAGGTTGCCGAAGATGACGAAGTACAGCGCCATGCTCACCGCCGGCGGCAGAATTGTCTGTGGCCAGATGCGCACAAAGCGGTTTACCTCCTTGCGCACAATGGTGACAAAGGCGACCTTGAATACCTCACGTCTGCCCATTGCCGTTCCCGGATTCGAGTTTGCGGTTCACGCGGCTGAGAAACAATTCTTCCAGCCGGTTTGATTTGTTCCGCATGCTGCGGATGCGCACATTGGAACTTGTCAGGTTGATGAACAGGTCATTCATGTCCTGCCCGCGTGCCAGGTCCACCTCCAGCGTGGTCCGATCATGCATGCGCAAGGCGTATTGCGGCAGGGCGGGCGGAGTTTCCATTACCGTATCCAGGTCCAGCACGAATGTCTCCGTGGGCAGAGTGGCAAGCAGTTCCTTTATGGTGGTGCGTTCGATGATCCGGCCAAAGTCGATGATCGCCACATGCTGGCACAGGCGTTCGGCCTCCTCCAGGTAGTGCGTTGTCAGCACGATGGTCGTGCCGCCGCGATTCATGTCGCGCAGGAATGTCCACATGGATCGGCGCAACTCCACGTCCACGCCGGCGGTGGGCTCATCCAGGATGAGCAATTTCGGCTCATGCACCAGCGCCCGCGCGATCATCAACCGGCGTTTGAAGCCGCCGGACAGCGTGCGGGACAGATCATTGCGGCGCTCCCACAAGCCGAGTTGCGTGAGATATTTCTCGGCGCGTTCCATGGCCAGCGGCCGGCGCAGGCCGTAGTAGCCGGCCTGGTTCAGCACGATCTCCAGGCTGGTTTCGAACTGGGAGAAGTTTATTTCCTGCGGGACGATGCCAAGCAGGGAGCGGGCCTCAAACCAGTTTTGTGTCAGGTCATGGCCAAAGACACGGGTCGTGCCGGCGGTCTTTTTGACCAGTGAGGATACGATGCCGATGGTGGTGGATTTCCCGGCGCCGTTGGGGCCCAGCAGCGCGAAAAAATCCCCCTCCGCAACCTGGAGATTTATGCCATGCAACGCATGCGTGCCGTTGGCATAGACCTTTTCCAGGCCTAGGATCTCGAGTGCATTCATGGCATGTGGGGAATGGGTTCGCTCGCGAGGAGCCGGCGGGTTCATGGCCCCTGGAGGAGAGTAATGTGCCGGTGTTCCCTCCGGCAGCTCTCGACTAGTCCCCCGTCTTTACCTGTACCTTCTTGATGCGCTGTACCTGCCCAATCTTCGCCAGATTTTTGGCGATCTCGCTGTCACGATTCAGAACCAGCCGGAAGTACTCTTTCGGGATGCGCACCAGCCGGGCCACACCGTTGGTCCGGGCGTTGGCGCTGCGCACGCCGGTACTGCCCGGCAGCAACGCCTGTTCGCCAAAGTAATTCCCGCGCTGGAGTTCGGCCAGCACGCATATCTTGCCGGCCCCGTCGAGCGTGAAGATCTCCACGCTGCCATCCAGGATGGCGTACATGCAGTCGCCACGCTCGGATTCCTTGATGACGAAATCCCCCGGTCCTACCGACACGACCTGGGTCCAGGATCCGACATTCTGCATCTCGGTTACGGTCAGGCTCTGGAACAGGCGCATGCTCTTCAGCAATTTGCGAACTTCCTTTTCCTGCGGCGGCATGCCATCCGCGGTGACGGTGGCGTCCTCCGGCGTACCGCCGGATTTGACGCCCAGGCGTACCTGATTTTTGTCAATGCGAAACAGTTTGGCCGCAGTAACGGACTTTACCGAGGCGCCGCGTCGCTTGGTTGAAGTGTTATCGGCGAGGGCCTGCTCACCAAAGAAATCCCCGGGCTGCAATGTCGCGATGACGATGTCGCGGCCGTAATTGTCCTCGGCGCGCAGCGATACATCCACCATGCCTTCCAGTACCACATACATGGCGTCGGCGACCTCCATTTCCTTGATGATCACTTTTCGCGGAGGCACATCGACGATGCTGTTCTCCGGGGCCGCCAGGATGCCTTTCAATTCCGCGTCCGACAGGGCGCTGAATATGGGAATTTTGCGCAGGAAGGCGAGGTCAATCGGTTTATTTGTCATAGGGGTCGCCTGATGTTTCCGCTGCCGCTCACTCATCCAGTCAACACAGGTGGCGATTATAACGAGTTTACCAAGGGATCAAGCCAAGGCAGATGCCGGCAGGGGTATATCGCACCTCGTCCGGATGTCGAGCAAAGTTCAATAAAAACAATTAGTTAATAAATCCGGAATCCACAGCCATGGTTGTGGATGACCGCTACCACGGCTCAGTCCCTGCTTTTGCCGCAGGGTCTGGCCGGGAACTCAGGAACCGCGCTTGCCCTTGAACGCGCGGACAGACTGGTTGAAAAGGTCGGCGGTGGACTGCATCTCATCCACCATACGATTATGGAAAATGACGACGACGGCCTTTTGTTCCTCAGTGGCGGTTTCGCCCCAGCCCTGGCTGACCTGGTCCAGGCACGCCAGATAGCCATCGCCGCCCGCCAGGTAGTCCTTCAGCAACTTTTGTGCGCCCACCATCTCTTCTTCGGTTGCATCTCTGCCGTTGGGGATTTCCGGACGGACCGGATACTTGCACTTCTGCATGACCTCGCCGGAGGCGGACTCGGCGGCGGATTCCTCGGCAACGGCAGCGACGGAAATCAGGGCAATTACGAGTATCAACAGGACGGCGCGGGCTGGCTTCATGGTCTGGACCTTATTCAATGTGTTGGAAAGTGGGGCAGGCCCAGGAAATGCCTGCAAACGGGGTCGGTATGTTACGCTGTTTGGGCAGGAATCTGAACCCATCAGGCAAGCTTTGACCTCAAAACAGGACTCCGCGTTCACTTTCCCCTGCGCCTTTCCCATCAAGGTGATGGGCGTCGCAGCGGATGACTTTGACGCGCTGGTGGTGACGCTGATCCGGAGGCATGCGCCCGACCTGATGGAGGGTGCCGTGCACACCCGGCTCAGCCGGCAAGGGAAATACATGTCGGTAACCGTCACGCTCCAGGCCCGGAGCAGGATGCAGCTGGACGATATTTACCGGGAACTGACCGGTGATAAACGCGTGTTGATGGCCCTTTAACGCCATGGGGACGCGAATCGAAATCCGTCATTTGGGCCTTCGCTCCTACGAGCCCGTGTACCAGGCCATGAGCGCGTTTACCGACGCCCGTGAGCCCGGGGCCGGCGATGAAATCTGGGTGCTGGAGCATGAGCCGGTGTATACCCTTGGCCTTGGCGGAAAGTTGGAGCATGTGCTGGATCCCGGCGACATCCCGGTGGTGCGCACGGACCGCGGCGGCCAGGTGACCTACCATGGACCCGGACAGCTGATCATATATGTGTTGCTGGATCTCAATCGCAGAAGCCTGCGGGTGCGTGCGCTGGTGTCCTGCCTGGAGCAGGCAGTGATCAACCAGGTTGCGCGTTCTGGAATCGAGGCCGCGCGCGTTGCCGGCGCGCCGGGCGTGTACGTGGCTGGACGCAAACTGGCAGCGCTTGGGTTGCGGGTGCGCAAGGGGCGCAGTTACCACGGCCTGGCGGTAAATGTGGACGGGGATCTGGCCCCGTTTGCCGGCATCAATCCCTGCGGCTATGCAGGCCTGCCGGTGACACGACTCACCGATCTCGGCGTGAACATGAATTGCGAGAAGTTCTCCGCCGCCCTGTTGCCGGAATTGTGCGGACTGCTGGATCAGGAATCCGGGATCCCGCAGCAGTTACGCGCCCAGCAGCGGGGAATGAATCTGCTGCGACCGGAGTTGTTCCATGGTTGAAAGCAACAACGGACCGACCCGCGCCCAGCGCGGCGAGTTGAAGATCCGGCGCATTCCCATCAAGGCGGAGGCCGGACCGGCGCCGGTGGCGCGCAAGCCGGATTGGATCCGGGCGCGCGCGCCGACGGCGCCGCGGGTGCTGGAACTCAAGCGCCTGCTGCGGGAACACAAGCTGCACACGGTATGCGAGGAGGCTGCGTGTCCCAATCTGGGTGAATGCTTCGCCCATGGCACAGCCACCTTCATGATCATGGGTGCGTTGTGCACGCGCCGCTGTCCGTTTTGCGACGTGGCCCATGGGCGGCCGCAGCCGTTGGACGGGCAGGAACCGGAACATCTGGCGCAGGCCGTGGCCATCATGGGCCTGCGCTATGTGGTGATTACTTCCGTGGACCGCGATGACCTGCGCGACGGTGGCGCCGGGCACTTTGCGCGTTGCGTGGCCGCGGTACGGGAACGTGTCCCCGGTATACGCATCGAGATACTGACGCCGGATTTTCGCGGCCGCATGGCGCCGGCGCTCACGGCCCTGGCGGCCGCGCCACCGGATGTGTTCAATCACAACCTGGAGACCGTGCCGCGCCTGTACAAGCAGGTGCGGCCGGGCGCGGATTATGCGTGGTCACTGGAACTCATCTGCCAATTCAAGGCCGCGCACCCCCAGGTTCCCACCAAGTCCGGATTGATGCTGGGCGTGGGCGAGGAACCGGAGGAGGTGCGCCAGGTGTTGCGCGATCTGCGTGCCCACAACTGCGACATGCTGACCATCGGGCAATACCTGCAGCCGAGCCGTCATCACCTGCCGGTGTCACGCTTTGCCCATCCGGCGGAATTCGACCAACTGGGTGAATTTGCCCGCGAACTGGGATTCCTCAATGTCGCCAGCGGACCCATGGTGCGCTCGTCCTACCATGCGGACCTCCAGGCCGCGGGGAAAGACCTGGCCGCCACGCCCGCGCCGGAATGATCGCGCCGCGCGGCCGGACCCCACGCCGCCATGAGTGTCGTCACGCTGGCGTTCCTGAAGACCCTGCTCCTGCCACCCGGGCTGTTTGTCGTGATGACCGGGTTGGCGCTATGCCTGCGCCGTAAACCGCGCCTGTCCATGTTCCTGTTGTGGTCTGCCGTCACGCTGCTTTATGTCTGCTCCACCCCGCTGGCAAGTCGCGCGCTGGCGGGCGTGCTGGAACAGCGCTATCCGCCGCTGGACCTGGATGCACCCCTGGCGCCGGAAGTGGCTGCCATCGTGGTACTCGGTTGTGACCGGTACGCCAACGCACCGGAATATGGGCGGGATGAGGTTTCCGCGTGCACCCTGGTGCGCGTGCGATACGCGGCGGAATTGCATGCGCGCTCCGGCCTGCCGGTCCTGCTCAGCGGCGGGCGCCCGATGGGTGAGGCGGAGTCCGAGGCGCAGTTGATGGATCGGGTCATGGCCGATCGCTTCGGGGTGAA
>CAYMXG010000026.1:0-611 GCA_964394115.1 uncultured Enterobacteriaceae bacterium
ATCCAGCCCGAGGTCTACGTGGTGAAGACCCGCGCCGACATCCAGAAAAATCTGGACCGGGTCTGCAACCTGATCCATTTCGGCGTCGGTTACTTCTGGGAAGTCCCCGTGCGTCTCGCGGTGCTGCCGGAATATTTCCTGCAAGGCGTTGGCACACCGGGCAAGGGGGAATCGGGCATCGCGGACCAGATGGCCAAGGCAGTGACGATCCCCGGGCCCGAAATCGACCAGCTCGGCAAGATCGCAAAGGAATATGAGATGTACATCTGCGGCGGCGGCGTGGTGGAGGAGGTGCCCGAGTTTCCGGGGCGCTGGTTCAACACCAATTTCATCGTTGGCCCCACCGGCGACGTGGTTCTGAAATACCACAAGTGGCACATCCCGGCCTACATCGGCCTCGGCACCAGTCCCCACGACCTGTTCGACGCCTACTGCCAGAAATTCGGCGGCGACATCAAGACGCTGTTCCCGGTGGTGGACACACCCATCGGCAAATTGGGCACCATGACCTGTCACGACGGCTGCACGCCGGAGGTGGCGCGGGCACTGGGTTACAACGGTGTCGAGGTGTTGTGTCACCCGGCGGCGCTGCAGGAAGTGGAGGGCGTGTC
>CAYMXG010000026.1:621-3661 GCA_964394115.1 uncultured Enterobacteriaceae bacterium
CGTGCCCACGACAACATGTGCTACCTGCTCGGCTCCAACTGGGGCAAGGTCAATTACGATTTCTATCCCAAGGCATTCTGCCCCGGCCATTCCTTCGCCATCGATTACACCGGTCTCGTGCTGCGGCATGTGCCGTATCCCGAGGAGCAGGTGTTGGCCGTGCCCATCGATATTGAGGCATTGCGCATGCATCGCACCCACGCGGCGCATAATTGCTGGGTGGACCTGCGCACCGAGGGCTTCAAACAGATATACGAGAAACCGCTGTACCCGCCGAATCGCTTTCCGCCGGGCAAGCCGCCACGCACGCTGGCTGAAAAAGTGTCCATCTGCAAAGAGGTATTCGATGAACTGTATCGCCGCGGCACCTTCACGCCGCCGGCGGGATACGGTCCCGAGGATATCTCCAAGCTCCTGCAGGAACGCATCGAGTACGCACAGGCCACCGGCCGACTGCGCAAGACTTGAACTCATGACTCCATTTATGCCGGCGGAGGCATGCGTGCGGGCGGATCTCATGTTGGAGGACCTGGGCCCGCGCGCGAAGCAGGATTGCGCAGCGCGAGGGTACTTGCGGCGTGTCCGACAACATGAGATCGGTTCGCGCGCATGCCAAGTAATGATCGGCGACTAAAAGGCATATCCCATGCGCGTACGCAGCAAACTGGCCGACGTCGAATTCCGTTTTGGCAGCATCGAGCGGAAGGACAACGAACTGATCATCAACAGCCATCCGGATCAGGCCATGAAGAGCCGGGTGTATGTGAGTCCGGGGGATGTGCTGATCGCGCTCGGCAAGATGATCACGTCGCCGGCTGCGTGGGTGTTCTTGTTGGGGTTGCCTTACTTCCATTGGAGAAGTAAAAAGTTAAAAGTTAAAAGTGGAAAATAACAAGAACGGGCTGGAACGCAGTGCACTGCCAACCGGGGTTTTCTTTTCTCTTTTAACGTTTCACTTTTCCACTCTGCTTAACAAACACAAGGGACAAGACTAATGCCTAACATGTCTGGTGCGGATGCCATCGTCGCCGCCCTGCGCGCCCACTGCGTGGACACGATATTCGCCCTGCCCGGCGGGCAACTGGATCATTTCTTTGACGCCATGGTCCGTTCCGGCAAGGGGCTGCGGGTCATTCACTCCCGGCATGAACAGGGCGTGGCCTACATGGCCTACGGTTATGCACGCTCCACCGGCAGGGTCGGTGTCTATGCCGTGGTGCCCGGTCCCGGGCTCTTGAACTCCAGTGCCGCGTTGTGCACCGCCTGGGGCAACGGCGCCAAGGTGCTGTGCCTGTCCGGCCAGATCCCGTCAATCGCCATCGGCAGGGGTTATGGGGAACTGCACGAGATCCCGGATCAACTGGGGATGATCCGACACATCACCAAGTGGGCGGCCCGCGTTGAAAGTCCGGCCGCGACGCCGGAGTTGGTGCGGGAAGCCATGCGTCAATTGCATGAAGGTCGGCCCCGGCCGGTGGAACTGGAGATGGCCATGGACACCATGGGCCAACGTGCCAACGTCGAATTGCTTCCGCCGGAGACTGAAATTCGGACACCGCCCGTGGATGATGATCGGGTTAACGCGGCGGCGCGAATATTGGGCAAGGCCAAACGCCCGGTGATCGTGGTGGGTGGCGGCGCCATTGATGCCGCAGACGAAGTACTGGCCGTTGCCGGGAAACTGCAGGCGCCGGTGATCTCCAAGCGTAACGGCAAGGGCATTGTCAGTTCGAGGCATTACTTGCACGCCAATCTGCCCATGGGCCACACGCTGTGGGGACGGGCGGATGCGGTGCTGGCAGTAGGCACCCGCCTGAAAGAACCGCTCACCATGTGGGGCAAGGATGACGACCTGCCGCTGGTGCGTGTGGACATTGACGCGGTGGAGTTGACCCGCATGTGTATTCCGGAAGTGGGTATTGTGGGCGATGCCCGCGTCACGTTGCGCGCACTGTGTGATGCGCTCGATGGCGCCAACCTTAAACGCGCCTCAATCAAGGATGAGATGCTGGCGTTGCGGGGCAGAGTCGAGGCGGAAATGCGCAGTCACATGGCGCCGCAAATGGCCTATCTCGACATCATCCGCAAGCATCTGCCCGACGACGGCATATTCGTTGACGAGGTCACCCAGGTGGGATTCGCATCCTGGGCCGGCTTTCCGGTGTTTGCGCCACGTCAGCACGTCACTGCCGGTGAGATGGGGACGCTGGGATATGGATTCGCCACCGCGCTGGGGGTCACTGTGGGCAATCCCGGCAAGCGCGTCATCCAGATCAGCGGCGATGGCGGCTTCATGTTCAACGTGCAGGAATTGTCCACTGCGGTCCAATATCGCATCCCGCTGACCACGGTCATCTTCAACGACAACTGTTTCGGCAACGTGCAACGTCAGCAGGACGAGTGGTTTGAAGGCCGGCGCCTGTGTTCCGATCTCCACAACCCGGAGTTTGTAAAACTGGCGGAAGTCTTTGGCGCCACCGGCATGCGCGCGACGTCGCCGGCGGAACTGGGTCAGGCATTGGAGCGGGCAGGGCAGGTTCAGGGTCCGGTGCTCATCGAAGTCCCGGTTGCCGAACGCATGCCCACGCCCTGGCGTTTCATCATGATGCCGCAAAACCGCAAGGCGTTGTGCCATTGAGCACCCGGTGATCGAGTATCCCCGCGTCACCATTCTGTATCCGGCCCGGGCCGGTGCGCGCTTTGATTTCGGATATTATGTGCCGAATCATTTGCCGCTCGCGGTGGGGACGTCACTGCGGCATGCTGCCATCACCTGGTGCGACGCCAGTCGTCCGATCATCTCTGATCCACCCTTTGCGTGTATCTGCACCGTCGGTTTCGATAGCGTAGAGGCCATGGATAATTTCCGGCAATTCTTCGCCACGGGTCACCCGGAGACGGCACGCATCCTCAACGATGAGCCGAATTACACGGATATCACCCCGTTGTTTGTGGCAGGAATGGCGCACGGGGATGCAGTGGTGCGACCGGCACCGGACACGATTGGGTACCGGATGCAATTGATATTCCCCGCCGGACC
>CAYMXG010000026.1:3761-14293 GCA_964394115.1 uncultured Enterobacteriaceae bacterium
GACCGGCACCGGACACGATTGGGTACCGGATGCAATTGATATTCCCCGCCGGACCGGGCACCCGGTTTGACCATCGCCGTTTCCACGAACTCTCGTCCTTCAATGACCTCGGACTGGGCATCCCCGGAATTTGCATCGAAGTGGATCACATGACCTCTGGTGTCATGCCGGATTCGGCGCCCGAAGTTCACTGCATCTGGACGGGCTGGGTCCGGGATCGAAACGCGCTTGACGCCTTGGCAATCCGGTGGTCGGGCGACGCAGGAACAATTGCGCGCGCGGCTCTGCCTGCTGTAACGGATGTATCTGCGCACGCGATTTTCGCCGAAGTCCTGACGCTGGATATGGCCCGGGCGCATGCCGTTGCGCTGCGACCCTGAACTTCCACGCCGTCCACCCCGGCAAAACGTCGGTTTGCCGCAACGGTCGGTGACGAACAACCCTTTCGCCGTCTAGAATGCACCCTGTTTGCGGGCGGGGATCCCCTGCAGCGGGAGTCCACCCTTTCACCAACCTGTTACCAGGAGTATTTCATGCAGATCTTTCCACGTGTTACCGGCATCGTCGCAGCACTCTTGTCCGCCCAGCTGGCTTTTGCCGCCGATCCCGCGGCTGATGTCACGGCGGCCTTACAGAAGGCCGCCGCCGGCGAGCATCGTTCCGCCGAGAACATCGCCCGCAATCAATATCGTCACCCGGTGGAGACGCTGTCCTTTTTCGGTATCCGCCCGAACATGACCGTGGTGGAAATATCCCCGGGCGGCGGGGGTTGGTATACGGAGGTCCTGGCGCCGTTTCTGCGCGAGCAGGGCAGGCTGATTGCGGCAAACTACGACACCGGTTCTGAAATCGAATATTACCGGGTGAATGCGGCGAAGTACCTGGAAAAGCTGAAGTCGCGTCCAGACCTGTATGACCGCGTCAGTGCCATTGACTTCGCGCCGCCGAAGAAATCCGAATTGGCGCCGGCCGGCAGCGTGGACATGGTGGTGACATTTCGGAATGTCCACAACTGGATTAACACGGGGAATGAAGCGCAGGTATTCGCGGCCATGTTCAAGGCCCTGAAGCCGGGCGGCACCCTGGGACTGGTGGAACATCGCGGCAAACCCGACATGGTCGGCAAGGAATGGGCGAAGAAAGGTTACGTCCCGGAGGCGGAGACAATCCGGCTCGCTGAGCAGGCCGGGTTCAAGCTGGTGGAACGCAGCGAGATGAATGCCAACCCGAAAGACACCAAGGATTACCCGAAAGGCGTCTGGACTCTGCCACCCACGCTGGAAGAGGGAGACAAGGATCGGGACAAGTACCTGGCCATCGGCGAAAGCGATCGCATGACGCTCAAGTTCGTCAAACCCTGATTCGAAAAAGGTAAATTCCGAAGCACCCCATGAACACCGTCCGCTCGCCTGCAATCGCCACGCTGGCCCTGACCCTGCTGGCATTCCACGCCGGCGCCGCGCCAGGGGGAAAACCCCTGACGGCCGAAGACGCCGTGGCCTTTGTTGCCAAGGCGGAAAAGAAACTCGCCGAACTGAGTGAATTCGGCGCCCGGGTCGGATGGGTCAACCAGACCTACCTGACGGAGGACACGGACTGGCTATCCGCGCGGGTGGGAACCGAGTTCACGGAACTGGGCGTCAAATACGCGAAGAAGGCCGCTCTGTTTGACAAGATCGACGTTCCCCCCGACGTGCGCCGCAAGTTAATGTTGCTGAAGCTGGGCCTGACGCTGCCGGCACCGTCAACGGAGGGCGCGGCACTGGAGCTCAACGAGATCGCGACCCGGCTGCAATCCTCCTACGGCAAGGGCAAGGGGACGCTGGACGGCAAGCCCATCGCCGGCAGCGATATCGAGGAGCAGATGGGACTGGTGCGCGACCCGAAAAAACTCCAGGAGATGTGGGTTTCCTGGCACAACAACGTCGGTCGTCCCATGCGCAAGGATTATGCGCGCCTGGTGGAGATTGCCAACCAGGGCGCAGTGGAATTGGGATTCAAGGATGTGGGGGCCCTGTGGCGCTCCGGTTACGACATGCCGCCGGATGATTTCGCCAGGTTGACCGACCAGCTCTGGAATCAGGTCAAGCCACTGTATGACGAATTGCATTGCTATGCGCGCGGCAAGCTGAACGAGGCGTACGGTGACGAGGTGCAAAAAAAGACCGGACCCATCCGCGCCGACCTGCTCGGCAACATGTGGGCCCAGGAATGGGGCAACATCAATTCACTGGTGGCGCCCATAGGCGGTACCAAGACCTACGATCTGACCGGGTTGCTGGAAGGCAAGAAGTATCAACCCATGGACATCATCAAGACCGGGGAGGGCTTCTTTTCATCCATCGGTTTCGCGCCCCTGCCGGATACTTTCTGGCAGCGTTCCATGTTTACCAAGCCTGCTGATCGGGAAGTGGTCTGCCATGCCAGTGCCTGGGATATCGATAACAAGGATGACCTGCGCATCAAGATGTGCACCAAGGTGAACGCGGATGATTTTATTACCGTGCACCATGAACTGGGACACAATTACTATCAACGCGCGTATAACAAACAACCCCTGCTGTACATGGGCGGCGCCAACGACGGTTTCCACGAGGCCATCGGTGATTTCATCGCGCTGAGCATTACGCCGGATTACCTGGTGCAGATTGGATTGCTGGACAAGTCCCAGGTGCCGCCCGAAAGCGGAGACATCGGCCTGTTGCTGGCGCAGGCGATGGACAAGATCGCATTCCTGCCGTTCGGCCTGCTGATGGACAAGTGGCGCTGGCAGGTATTCTCAGGGGAAATCAAAACCGAACAGTACAACGCCGGGTGGTGGAAGCTGCGCACGCAGTACCAGGGCATTGTGCCGCCGGTTGCGCGCACGGAGGCGGATTTCGATCCGGGCGCCAAGTTTCATATTCCCGGGAATACACCTTACACACGTTATTTCCTGGCGCGCATCCTGCAATTCCAGTTCCACCAGGCGGCCTGCGAAATGGCGGGCTGGAAGGGACCCTTGCACCGCTGCTCGATTTACGCGAACAAGACGGTCGGCGAAAGCCTGAATGCCATGCTGGAAATGGGCGCCAGCCGGCCCTGGCCGGATGCGCTGGAGGCATTTACGGGCACGCGCGAGATTGATGGCGAAGCGATCATTGCCTACTTCAAGCCATTGATGGGATACCTGAAGGAGCAGAACAAGGGGATGCAATGTGGGTGGTGAAGTAGTTACAACACCGCCCCCATAATCCACGGCGCAAATTCGCTCTCGCCGATCCCGAGCAATTCGCTCTTCGTGGGCGTGCCCCCGGCTGTGCGCAGCATCAATTCGGCAATGTCTGCGCCACATTCCTCAAGCGTAGACTCGCCATCGACGATGGTCCCGCAATTGATGTCCATGTCGTCCTGCATATGCCGAAACATGCGCGTGTTGCTGGCCAGCTTGATGCACGGGGCGGGGATGGATCCAAAAGTGGAACCCCGTCCGGTGGTGAAGCAGATAAGGTTCGCGCCTGCGGCGATCTGACCGGTGGCGGATACCGGGTCAAATCCCGGTGAGTCCATGAACACCAGCCCGGGACCGTTCACCGGTTCCGCGTATTCCCGCACTTCCGCCAGTTGTCCGCTGCCGCCCTTGGCAATGGCGCCCAATGCCTTCTCCGCCAGGGTGGTGATTCCCCCGGCGATGTTGCCGGGCGCGGGATTCTTTTCCAGGGTTGTGCCATGGCGCCGCGTGTACTCCTGCCACCACTGGAACCGGCGCCGCAGGGTTTCCGCCACGGATTGATTGGCACAACGTTGCAGCAATCCCGCCGCACCGCTGGCCACTTCCGGGGTCTCGCTCAGGATGGCTGTTCCACCCCAGGACACCAGCAGATCCGAGGCGCAGCCAAGGGCTGGATTGGCGCTGATAACGGAAAAGGCATCCGACCCCCCGCACTGCAATCCCACCTTGAGTCCACTGAGGGGAACCGCTTCGCGTTGCACGGCATTGACGCGTGGCAGAAACTCACGAATTCGTGCGACTCCGTCGGCAACGGCCGCAGTGGTGCCGCCGCTGTCCTGAATGTTGTAAAACTGAAACGGGCGATCATCGGCTCCCTGACGCCCATAGCCCACTCCCTGATTCACCTCACAGCCCAGCCCGATCAACAGCACGGCGCCGAAATTCGGATGCGACAGGTAGCCATTCGTGACCCGTTCCAGCACGGTGTACCCCTCGCTGTTCCTGTCCATGGCGCAGCCCGTCGGGTGCGTGAACGCAACCACGCCATCCACGTTGGGGAAGCCCGCCAGCGCACCCGGGGCGGTAAACGCGGCAGCGATGCGCCTGGCAACTGTCGCGGAACAGTTCACCGTGGTCAGGATGCCGACGTAATTGCGCGTGCCCATCCGCCCGTCGGGACGGCGAAAGCCGCGGAAGGTGCCGGGTCCCGCAGCAGAATGCTGAACCTTGCCGGCTTGCTCGCCCTTGGCGGATAACCCGTGGGCAAATCCACCGGACAACTCCGACACATTATGTATATGTACATGCTCGCCGGGTGCGATGGATTTGATGGCCGTTCCGATGGGTTGACCACATTTCACCACCGGAACGCCGGGCGCAATGATGAACAAGGCCACCTTGTGCCCGAGCGGGATGGGGCAGCGGGTCGAAATGGCCCCATCCCCCAGGGGCATGCCGGCGGGCAAATCCTCCAGTGCCACCGCCACATTGTCCGCGGCATGAAGTTGCAGTGTCCTGGCGTTCGCGGCCACGTTCATTCCCCCGGGTAGGTTACACCCAGTTGGGTGCGGATCCGGTCCAGGGTAGTCATGATCTGCAGGGTTTCTGCCCGGGGCATGACGGCACTGTCGCGCCGGCCGTCGCGAACGCAGTGCGCGACCTCGGCGGCCTGGAACCGGTAGCCGCTGCCATCGAACGGGAATTCAAGCACCTCTTCGCCGGCACCGGACAGGGTTACTGTCAGGCGGCGTGGACAGAAGATTGGCGCCGCCACGTGAATCCGCCCCTTGCTGCCGAGCAGGGTCAGATCCGGCGCGGCGCGTGCGCGCAATGACACATACAACATGGCCAGCGCGCCTGCCGCATGAGACAACAGCATGCACTCATGGTCATCTATGCCACCGCTCGCAAGCCCGCCCAGCGCGGTAATTCGATCCGGCGGCCCCAGGATCATGGAAGCCATTGAGACCAGGTACACACCGGCATCCAGCAATACACCGCCGCCCAGGTCACGGCGGAACAGGTAGGAATCTGGATCATGGTCGGGAATGAATGCGCCGCCTGCCAGCAACAACTGCAGCACGCCGATTTTTTGCTCTGCCAGCAGGCGCCGTAATTGCACCACTGCCGGGATGAAGCGGGTCCACATGGCCTCCATCAACAGTACATCATGGGCCTCGCTCGCCGCGATCATCCTGCACGCCTGCGCCGCCGACAGCGCAAAGGGCTTTTCGCACAGCACATGTTTGCCGGATTGCATGCAAAGCAGCGCGTGATCGCAATGCAGGGCTGGGGGCGTCGCCACGTACACCACATCCACCTGATCGGACGCGGCCAATTCCGCATAGGATCCAAATCGCAGCGGGACCTGAAATTCATCCGCGAAGCTCCGCGCGCCTTCATGGCTGCGCGAACCCACAGCCGTGAGCCGCGCATCGGGCAGCAACTTCAGATCTCCGGCAAAGGCCCGCGCCATGCGTCCGCTGCCCAGGATTCCCCAGCGTAGCGGGTCTGCCATTAAATCAGCCGCGCGCGGCGGCGGAGATGGAGAATCCGCCGTCCACGGCCAGGACCTGGCCGGTAACAAAGGACGCCTCTGCGCCGGCAAGAAAGTACACGCCGGCCGCGATTTCCTCCGGCTCAGCAGCGCGGCCCAGCAACCCGTACCCGCGCGTCATTTCCCGGATCTGATCCACGCCAATGCCCCGCACTGCCAGGCGCTCGATGTGATAATCGGTGATGGTATTGCCGGGGCAAACGACATTGACCCGAATACCATCGGCGCCGTGCTCCACCGCCAGCTGCCGCGCCAGACCGATGACTGCCGACTTGCTGGTGTCGTAAGCAGCCATGCCGGGGACGCCCTGCAGCGCATTGACCGACGAAATGACGACGATGCTGCCTGCATGACGGGAAATCATCGCCGGCAACATGGCGCGGCAGGCGTGCGCCACGCCATCCACATTGACCGCCATCACGCGTTGCCATTCCGGTTCCGGCATATCCAGCAATCGACCTGAAGCCTGGATCCCTGCATTGGCCACCAGCGCGTCGATCCGATGCCAGCGATCCAGGGCCGCTTGCGCCGCCATGTTACTGGTGGCGGCCAGACTGATATCCCCATGCACATCCATGGCGCTGCCACCTGCAGCATTGATGGCGCCGGCGGTGGCCACGGCGCGTGCAGCATCCACGTCGACTGTCACCACGCGCCAGCCCTCCATCGCAAATCGCAACGCACAAGCACGGCCGATACCCGCACCGGCTCCGGTGACTACGACAACTGGTGGATCAGTGGCGGTGGACAAACTCATGCTGGGACGCTGCGGGCTCGCATTCGATTTGTTGAAGCTTAAACCAATCCCGCCGGCGGCGGTATGGACCGGGCGCAATCAGGGCTTGGTCAGTTTCAGCAATGCGCCCTGTCGATCCAGGTGCAGGCGTTGCAGGAACGAATTGCCCAGTAACGTGACTTCCGGAAAATCCGTGTCATGAATCGATGCCGGAACATCGCGCAGTTCTATGTCGCCGATACGAACCCGATCCAGCCGGACCAGCCAGACCGGCACCACACCGGAGGCCGTGGTCGAGAGGGACGGCGTGCCGTCCATCCTGTAATTCAGACCGATGCGCTGCGCCGTCTGCCGGTTCAGTGAAATGAAAGTGGCCCCGGTATCGACCAGGAAACTGACCTGGAAGCCGTTGATGCTGCCCGCCACCTGATACATGCCATGGGCATCCGGCGCGATGGTAATTGAGGCACCTTCAGCGGCCGGCGTGTACTCCCCGCTGATATGCTCCCCCAGGGCATAGGTCCGGGTCACGCCATTGATTTCCAGTACCGCTTCCCGGCTGGTGGCTGACACCAGCTTTACACCCTCCGGCGATGTCATCCCCGCGGACAGCATGCGTGTTTTGCCATCCAGGTCGAGGATGGCCCGATCCTTGAACAAACCGGTGACCGTGACCTCGTCCACGGCCGACGCAAGAACCGGGAGCAGGGCGATCACAGCGCCCAGGCAAGACACGCTCAAGGAGATAACTTTTGTTATCATAAGCAGTTAAATCATATTCTTAATGTCAATCCGAACGGGCGGCAGGCCCATCTCACCATGATCATTATCCTTCACCCCGACACCGACAAGCATGACGCCCGCTACAAAAAACTGATGCAATATCTGGCTGCGTTGCCAGGCATCTCGGCCCGGACCCACGACGAAGTAGGCGCACAGCAGACCCTGACTGAAGTGTACCTTGTCGGCAAGACCGCGACCCTGGATACCGCCGAAATCGAGGCCTTTGAAGTGGTGGACCGCGTCGTGCGGGTCTCGCGCGAATATCGCATCCTCGGCCGACACAAGGATGATCATCGTCCCAGTCATTTCGACTACAACGAGGTGCGTTTCGGGCAGGACAACCTGAACGTCTTCGCCGGTCTGTGCGCCGTGGACACGCGCGAGCACGTGGAGCGGATGATGCGCGCCTTGCAGGATCACGGTCTGAACTGCACGCGCATGGGGGCATACAAGCCGCGCACCAGCCCGTACTCGTTCCAGGGGCATGGAAAGGCTTGCCTTGAGTATGTATTTGAACTGGCCGGCAAGCACGACATCCGGGTCATTGCCATGGAAATCACCCACGAGAGCCACCTGGACGAGATCCATGCAGCATTGAACCAGACCGGCAGCAGCACCGGGGTATTGGTCCAGATCGGCACACGCAATGCGCAAAATTTTGAATTACTGAAGAGCGTGGGACGGCAAAATGAATTCCCGGTATTGCTCAAGCGCGGTTTCGGCATAACGCTGGAAGAATCGCTGAATGCAGCGGAATACCTCGCCAGTGAGGGCAACCGCAAGGTTATCTTCTGCCTGCGCGGCATGAAGACCCAATACGGTGATCCCCATCGAAACATGGTGGACTTCTCCCATGTCCCGACGGTGAAGATGCTGACGCGCATGCCGGTGTGCATTGACCCATCGCATTCCGTGGGTACACGTCACGCGGGACCGGATCGCATCATGGATGTCTTTCATGCCACGGCCCAGGGCGTCATCGCCGGGGCAAACATGATCCTGGTGGATTTTCATCCGCATCCCGTCAAGGCACTGGTGGATGGCCCCCAGGCGTTGCGACTGGAGGAGCTGCACTGGTTCCTGGAGGATGTGCGGATTGCCAGGGAAGCCTACGAGAAGCGTTTGGCTGCAAGGGAACGATTTGCGCCGGGGTAATGAATGCAGGTTGTAGTTGGTAGGTGGCAGGTGGGGAACACACCTATGGCACGTCATTTCCCCCAATTACCATCTACCAATTACGTTTCTGCGGCTCCTTGGTCGCGATGTCACCGCTGCGTAGTCAACACCGGCCGCAGCATCCTGACCTTCGGTACCGCCTCGCGCCGCCAGTGGCGCGTGGCCCAGGTCAGGATGTCGTTTACGGGACTGCCCGCCAACCCTTGGTCAGGGTCCTGACCCAGGAACTGCAATACCGCGAGCAACAGGGTACCGGGCTGAGTCTTCAGCAGGGCGGCCTCCGCACCCAGGCTCTTGCTGATCTTGCGCCCGTGCGTATCCACCGCCATGGGCAGATGGGCATATTCCGGCGTGGGCAGACCCAACGACTTTTGCACTTGCAGTTGTGCGCCGGCGGATCCGAGTAGATCCACGCCGCGCACCACCCGGGTCACACCCTGCCAGTGGTCGTCGATTACCACTGCCAGGTGATAGGCCGTCAACCCGTCGGCACGGCGCACGACAATATCCCCGGTCTCCGCGGCGACATCCACGTGGATCAATCCCTGAATTTCATCCATAAAACTGACGTCTCCCCCGGTCGCACGCAGGCGGAGGGATCGACCCGGGTCGTCGTGCAGGTGCTTTTCCCGGCAGGTCCCGGGATACGGGCGCCCGGAAACCTCCTTGCGTTTGCAGGCGCACGGATACAGCAAGCCTGCGGTATGCAAATGATCAATGGCTTCCGCATAGGCCGGCAGGCGTGAGCTCTGATACAACACGTCACCGTCCCAATGCAGGCCCAGAGTTTCCAGCGCGCCGAGAATCAATGCATCAGCGTGGCGACGTACTCGTGGAGAATCGATGTCCTCCATGCGCACCAGCCAGCGGCCGCCGCCGTGACGGGCGTCGAGGTAGCTGCCCAACGCGGCGACAATGGAGCCGTAATGCAGGGGACCGCTTGGAGTGGGTGCGAAACGCCCGACGGGCGCGAGGGAACTCCCGGAAGGAGGAGGGCGGCGTTCAGCCGTACTGGCGCTCCTTGATCTCCTCAAGATTCTTGCAGTCGATGCACAACGTGGCAGTGGGGCGGGCCTCGAGTCGCTTGATTCCGATCTCAACACCGCAAATCTCACAATAACCGTAATCGCCGCCGTCGAGGCTGACCAGGGCCTCATCAATTTTCTTAATCAGCTTGCGTTCCCGATCGCGGGTGCGAAGTTCCAGCGCAAACTCCTCTTCCTGCGTGGCGCGGTCATTGGGATCGGGGAAGTTGGATGCCTCATCCTGCATGTGATGCACGGTGCGATCCACTTCCTCCATCAACGAGCGCTTCCAATCCAGCAACAGCTTGCGGAACACCTCAATCTGGCGCGCGTTCATGTAGTCGCTGCTGGCAGTGCGAATGCGCGGCTTTTCCCTGGGGGCCAGGTTGCCGCCCGGCACTGTCTTGACCGACGGCACCCGGCTGACACCCCTAAGGGCGACGACTTTTCTGGACGCCGGCACGGGCTTGATGGAACTGGCAACGACCCGTATGTTGCTCACTTTTTCCGCGACGGACCTCTTCACCGGCACCGCCGCTTTGTGTGCCACTGGTTTTGCCGCCTTCACGGGCTTGCGCGCCGCCGCTTTGACCGGCTTACGCGCCGGTTTGCCGGCGCGCTTCGCACCCTTGGACTTTTTAGCGGCTTTCTTTTCCGCCTTCTTTCCCGCTTTTTTGTCCGACTTTTTGCCGCGCTTGGACTTGTGTCGTGCCGATTTTTTCTTTGCCGCCATGATGAAAACTCCAGACTTTCCGGTTAACCGGGAAAAATGAGGCGTGCATCTATACCAAAAAGCACCAGCCGTCGCAATGCACAAGCATCATGGCAGGGCCACCGGGGATGCCGCCTGCCAGCCGGATTCCCGATGCTCAGCCACGACCGTGGTATGGATACCACCGCGCACGTTGAAGTGGCCGGATACCCGGGCAAAACGGGGTGACAGGGCGCTGACCAGATCGGACAGAATCCGGTTCGTCACCGCTTCGTGGAATGCCCCCACGTTTCGATACGACCAGATGTACAGCTTCAACGACTTCAGTTCAA
>CAYMXG010000027.1:0-12498 GCA_964394115.1 uncultured Enterobacteriaceae bacterium
TCGCTGCAGTCGCGGGACCTGATTGCCGATTCCATCGAGACCATCATGGGCGGGCAGTGGTATGACGGCCTCGTCGCCCTGCCCGGCTGCGACAAGAACATGCCCGGCTGTCTCATCGCCATGGGGCGTCTGAACCGCCCGGCGCTGATGGTCTACGGCGGCACCATCAAGCCCGGGGTCAGCCACGGCAAAAAAGTGGACATTATTTCCGCGTTTCAGAGCTACGGCGAATTCATCGCCAACAAGGCCAGCGATGCGCAGCGCCTGGACGTGGTGAAACACGCCTGCCCCGGGCCCGGCGCCTGCGGCGGCATGTACACCGCCAACACCATGGCCGTGGCCATCGAAGCGCTGGGGATGTCGTTGCCCTACAGTTCATCCACGCCGGCCGTGGATCCGCGCAAGCAGCAGGAATGCATCGACGCGGGACACGCCGTGCGCATGCTGCTGGAGCGCGACCTGAAGCCGCGCGACATCATGACCCGCGCCGCCTTCGAGAACGCCATGGTCATGGTCACCGTGCTGGGCGGATCCACCAACGCCGTGTTGCACCTCATCGCCATGGCCCGGGCCGTGGACGTCGCGCTGACCATTGACGACTTTCAGGTGGTCAGTGATCGCACTCCTTATCTTTCCGACCTTAAGCCCAGTGGCCAGTACGCCATGGAGGACCTGCACAACGTGGGCGGCACGCCGGCGGTGATGAAGTACCTGTTGAAGCACGGGCTGCTGGACGGCAGCTGCATGACGGTCACGGGCAAGACCCTGGCCGAGAACCTGCGCGACCTGCCGGACCTCACGCCGGGACAAAAAATCTTGATGCCATTGGAGACGCCGCTGAAACCCTCTGGCCACATCCGCATCCTCAAAGGCAATCTGGCCCCGGGCGGCGCCGTGGCCAAGATCACCGGCAAAGAAGGCCTGCGATTCTCCGGCCCGGCACGGGTATTCGATTCCGAGGAACTGATGCTGAAGGCGCTGGAGGATAAACAGATCCGGAAGGGCGACGTGGTGGTGATCCGCTATGAAGGCCCCAAGGGTGGCCCCGGCATGCCGGAGATGCTGACGCCCACCTCCACCATCATGGGCGCCGGGTTGGGCGCCGATGTCGCGATGATCACCGACGGAAGATTCTCCGGCGGCTCCCACGGCTTCATAATCGGCCACGTGGTGCCCGAGGCCCAGGAGGGCGGCCCCATCGCGCTGATCCGCGACGGCGAGCGCATTACCATTGATGCGGAGAAGAACTCCATCGCGGTGGACGTCGCCGATGCGGAACTGCAGAAGCGCCGCGCGGCATGGCAAATGCCGCCGTACAAGGCCACACGCGGCACCTTGTACAAGTACATCAAGACCGTGCGCAGTGCCTCCGAGGGATGCGTCACGGATGAGTAACACCGGAAGGAAGCACGCACCTCCCGGTGCCGGGAAGTCACGTCCTTCCCGGCCATACGATATTTATGAGGAAAAGAGAAAGTACCCGCGCGTGACCGTTGACCGGCCCATGGAGATATTGTGCGACGGCCGGGAATTGCAGGGGGTCATTCACGACATCTCCCCCGACGGCCTGCAGATCCGCTGCGACCGCAAGACCATGCAGACCATCCGACCCGGCGGCAAGGCCGTCAAGAGCGGCACCGGGCCGCTGGTCAACGTCGTTTTCCGCCTGCCCGTCGGCCGGCGTGAAAGGACCATCAAGGCAGAGGCGCGCCTTTATTACTTCGTGCTGCTGCCCGGTGAAAAACCGCTCGATGTAGCATTCGGAGCCCGTTTTACGTCACTGGGGAAAGACTCCCAGAATGACGTGGAGGCGTTTTTCCGCGACGCACTGCAGCCCATCGAGGACGCCATCGCGGCATTGCTGGACGAGCCGCGGACCATCGCCGAGATCGCCGATCAAGTCGGTGTCAGCCCAAAACGTGCGGAAGAGACCGTGGCCAGGATGAAATCCTCCCACCAGCTGATGGAATTGCAGTCTAACGACCAGGTCCGTTACCTGCAGCTCGGCGCGGCATTGGCACTGTTACTCAAAAAGGTCGCCGACCTGGAACGGCGGCTGCGGTCGCTGGAGCCCGGGACCGGACACGGCTGACCCGCAACGTGAGCACTCAACAGGATCAATCCGGACCGAACCGGATCTCGTTACTGACGCTGAAGTACTACAACGACCGCGCGCAGGAGTTTCGCGCCGGCACCAGCGGCCACGATGTCAGCCAGAACATTGCGGCGCTGCTGCGCCATATCCGCGGCGAGCCGCCATTCACGCTGCTGGATTTCGGCTGCGGCCCGGGCCGCGACCTCAAGGCGCTCACGTCGCTGGGGCATGTTGCCATCGGCCTCGAGGGCGCCACGGAGTTTGTAAACATGGCGCGCGCCGACTCGGGCTGCGAGGTGTGGCAGCAGGATTTCCTGGATCTGGAACTGCCGGACGCTCGCTTTGACGGCATTTTCGCCAACGCTTCATTGTTTCACGTGCCGGCCCATGACCTGCCACGTGTGCTGCGGCAGTTTCATGCCACGCTGAAACCCGGCGGCGTGCTGTTCAGTTCCAATCCCCATGGGAACAACGAGGAAGGCTGGGATCGTGGGCGTTACGGCGCGTACCACGATCTGGAAACCTGGCGCCGGTACCTGTCCGACGCGCACTTTATCGAGCTCGAGCACTACTACCGGCCTACCGGCCTGCCGCGCGAACAGCAGCCGTGGCTGGCCAGCGTGTGGCGCCGGGCCGATTCCCGAGGCAGTCGTCAATAAGCAGGGTTAGCAGGTTGATGCAAAGCCATGGAGGGCTTTTGCATCATGCTGTTAGTCCTCCTCTTCCTGCTCCTGCGCAAAACCCGGATCAATCTCCGCCAGAAGCCTGGCGGCGGCACCTGATTTCCCGCCATGGGTCATTCGGTGGATCCGCCTGGCAATGGGTATCGCCATCTCCGGCATTCCCGCCGAAACGTAGGCGAGGGCCAGGTACATCTTGATATCGAAGTTCGCGGGAAGTTTCTCGCTGGCCAGCAGCAGCTTGTCCACTGCAACGTGCGCAGATTCACCTTGAGCCAGATACGTCGCTCCAAGCATGGTCATGGCTTCGGGATTCCCCTCATCAAGCTGCAGGCTGCGCCCCAGATGTTGCCGCGCCAGCTCGACCCACTGTTTGAGTGCCGCAGGATCCTGTTCCTCTTTTGCACGATCCAGGTAGTACTCGCCGTAATCCAGCTCATGCATGGCATTGTCCGGCTCAACAGCTATTGCCCGTTCATAAAGTGGAATTGCCTGTTCAAAGCGCTTTTCGAATTTGTGCAGGTCCGCCATACCGACCAGCGCGTCGCCGTTGTCAGCATTCAGTTTTAACGCAGCCTCAAGGTATTTCTGCGCCTCCTTGTTCTTCCCATTGAGAATACACAGGATGCCGATTCGTGCCGCCACTTCGTCTCCGGCAAGTGTACGTGTCCACATTTCCGACACCGGATACGCGTTATTGAGGGTCAGCCTGACATAAGGAATGCCGCCCTTGAGATAACCGAGGACGTTTCTCTTCAGATCTCGGACCGGTTCCCCAAAGGCCTCCAGGAACGCGTCATCTGTCGCGCGTCCGCTGGCAATGAGTTCCATGTAAAGGGACATTTCCTTCCTGAAATCGTGTCCCTTGCGCCCGAGCATCAGGTAATGAGCCAGTGCCCACGATTGCGCATAGAACATGGCCACTTTTCGTCCGGATCTTTCCCTCAGCTTTGTCGGCTCCAGTATCCAGCTGAAATTCTCCCACGAGGCGCCAGCCAACCACTTGATGCGATTTTCGGGCGGCTTCCCATACTCGGCCTTGTCCCCATCCACCTCCACGGTTGACAGCACCTCTGCAAAGCCCTCCGTGAACCATGCGGGATAATCGTGGGCGCTGTGGTTGTAGGTCAGAAAGTGCGCGTATTCATGCTGAAGGATAACCAGTGCTTGCCGGTAATATCGAAAGTACATGGGCATGAAGTTCCCGCGCATGTGCCCCATGAAATACCCGTCCGCCTTCTCACCCAATCCCACCTCCGGTGCGCGGGATGGGAACAGGTAGATGTGGGTTGGAACGCGCTCCGGGACATTTGAAATGTTGGTGAAAACACCGACTACCGAGCGGAAGCTCTCCAATTCCTGCGCCAGTTTCAGGCTCTTTTTCTGGTCCAGGGCACTGACGATGATGAAATTCGGAGTGCGGATCTCGGACCATTCCTGCTCCCAATAGGGTTTTGCGAATGCGCCGGGAGACAGGCACAACAAAGCCGTCAACAGAATTGCGGAAACCGGGGCCGCGGTAGGCATGGGTATGGACGGGTACAAGGGTATCTCCCTGATCGGTAGTCATGATGTCAATGCAGACGCTGCCGATAGTAATCAAGGCCGGACGCCCGATGCACCCATTTCAGGCCATCAGCCTCTGGAAGTCGAAGACACTGCGTCTTTTTGTACCCTTTTCCGGGTATACCCGCCCGGCTCCGAGGTCCGCGGCTGGCGCATATTCCTTTGCATCGGGCAAATTTATGACCTATAGTCATTTTTGACCAAGGGTCATATTTTGATGCCCAAACCCGCCGAAAAACCAGGCTCACACGCCCTTCCCGGCCGTCGCCTGCGCCGCCGCGAAGAGACCGGCCAGCGCCTGCTGGATACCGCTGTGCGCCTGTTTGCCAGCAACGGTTTTCCAAATACCACCGTGGAGGCCATCACCGAGGCTGCCGATGTGGGCAAGGGCACGTTTTTCAATTACTTCCCCAGCAAGGAGCATGTGTTGATTGCGCTGGCGCAACGGCAGGTGGGAAAGATCGCTGCGGCGGCCAACCGCATCAATCCAAAACTGCCGGTGCGCGAGCAGATCCGCGCGGTGATCCACCAGATTGCCGCCGGCTGGTTGCACAGCAAGCGCCTGATTCGGTCCCTCCTCGGCACGGCGCTCGGCAACGAGACGCTGACGCCCCATCTCGAAGCGATGCTGCCCAAGGGACGCGGGCACATGCTCCTGCTGGTACAGGAAGGACAGCGCCGCGGAGAACTGCGTGCCGACCTGCCCGCTCCCGAGATCACGCGCATGTTGCAGCAATTCATGTTCGGCACGCAGGTGGTGTGGTCGCTGCACCCGGATCCTGATTTGGACCGCTGGCTGGATCAGGCGCTGGATATCTTCTGGCAAGGAGTCGCAACCGGGCCCAGGCCGGCCGGCAAACCGCGGCGGAGACAGAGATGAACAAACGCGTTGCAGTCATCGTGGTCCTGGCAGTCATCGCCGCCGGCATCACGTGGCACCAGTTATCCGGCGCCAACGGATTGCCGGAGGTGTACGGCACCATCGAGGCGCGCAACGTCGAGGTCGGCTCCAAGGAAGGCGGCCGCGTTGCCGAAGTAATGGTGCGCGAGGGGGATGCCGTGGCAAAAAATACCGTGATCCTGCGCTTCGACGCACAGGAACTGGAGGGCCGGTTGCAACAGGCCATGTCTGCCGTGGCCCTGGCCCGCGCCAACCTGGCCAAAATGGAAACCGGCTCCCGTCCGGAAGATATCGCCGAGGCGCGCGCAGCCGCCGGGACCGAGGCCACCGGCTTCCGCAATGCCGAGGTCGCGCAAAGCCGGGCTGAACTGGACCGGGCACGTGCCGATCTGACCAATGCGGAACAGCGGCTCAGGCGGGCGCGTGAATTACGCAGCAAGGACCTGGTGCCGCAACAGGGACTGGATGACGCCGAGACCGCACACAAGACCGCGCAGGCCGCGGTGCAAGCGGCATCCCGCGCCGTCAATGCCGCGCAAGGGCGGCTGGAGGCAGCGCGGGCGGTCACCGCGCGCGTGGAAAGTGGATTTCGAAGTGAAGACGTGGAAGTGGCGCGGGCGGAACTGCAGCGGGCCGAGGGTGCATTGCTCGAGGCCGAGGCGCGCTTCGCCGAGCGCGAGGTGCGCACCCCGGTGGATGCCACGGTCGAAGTCATGGATGTACGTCCGGGAGATCTGATCGCACCCGGCAAAACGGTGGCGAAACTGCTGGAAGCGGGACAGCTGTACATCATGGTCTACGTACCCGAGACGCGCGTCGGCCAGGTAAAGATCGGACAGCAGGCGGAACTGCGCGTGAACAGCTTCCCGGACACCGCGTTTCCAGCCCAGGTGGAACAGATCCGCCAGCAGGCGGAATTTCTGCCGCGCAACGTGCAGACCCCCGAGGAACGCGTGCACCAGGTCTTCGGCGTCAAGCTGCGCGTGGACAGCGCCGATCGGCGGTTGCGCGCCGGCATGAGCGCCCACGTCATGTTCACGCCCTGAGGCGCGCGCCCCGTGGCGGCCATCATTGCCGACAACCTGGTGCGCCGCTTCGACGGGTTCACCGCGGTGGACGGCATCAGTTTCACGGTTCAGCCCGGGGAGATATTCGGCTTTCTCGGCCCGAACGGCAGCGGCAAGACCGTGACCATCAAGATGCTGTGCGGGATCCTGCCGTTGAGCGGAGGCACCGCGCATGTGGACGGCATCGACGTCGGGCACGACCCGGATGCGGTGCGCGCCAGCATCGGCTACATGAGCCAGAAGTTCGCGCTCTATGACGATTTGACAGTGCGCGAGAACCTGCGCTTCTACGGCATGGTGTATGACCTCTACGGACGCCGGCTCGAGCAGCGCATGGACGACATCATTGCGCGCATCAACATCGAACCTTTCCTGGGCCGCCAGGCCGGCAAGCTGTCCGGCGGCTGGAAGCAGCGACTGGCACTGGGATGCGCGCTGTTGCACGAACCCACCGTGCTGTTCCTGGACGAACCGACGGCCGGCATCGATCCGGTGGCACGGCGCCAGCTCTGGGACCTGCTGTTTGAACTGTCCGGTCATGGCATCACTTTTTTCGTGACCACGCACTACATGGACGAGGCAGAGCGCTGCAGCCACCTGGCCTACATCTATTACGGCCGCATCATTGCCGACGGCACGCCGGCGGAGTTGCGGCGCCTGCCGGGGATTACGCCGGATAAGACCTACCGGCTCGAGATCACGGCCGGAGAAGTCACCGCCGCGCTGCGGCAGGCGCGCCAGATCCCCGCGGTACGCAGCGCCACCATTTTCGGCCGCTCCATCCATGCCCTGGTTGACGATGCCTGCCCGCAGGATCAATTGACACAAATGCTGACGCGCAGCGGCGTGAAAATAGAGGAAGTCCGCACGCTGCTGCCCAGCCTGGAAGACGTGTTCGTGGAACTCTCCGAACGCCGCCAAAAGGAGCTGGAAGCGGCATGAACCCGATGCTCGGCTTCCGGGCCATGGTCTACAAGGAAGTGCTGCATGCGCTGCGGGATCGCTTCGCCCTCATCTTCGCGTTCATGATGCCGTTGTTCCAGATGGTCATCCTCGGCTTTGCCGTGGACACCAACGTGCGCCAGGTGCCCACGGCGATCTTCGACCAGAGCGGGCTCACGTCGGGAGACGGTACCTCCGGTTCCAGCGCCAGCCGGGAGTTCATCGACCGCCTGCGCAACGCCGATACCTTCCACGTGTATAAATTCGTGCACTCCGACGAGGAGATGAATGAGGAGATGATCGCCGGACGGGCGCGGGTCGCCGTCAAGTTTCCGCCGGAATTCGCCCGTGACCTGCTGCGCGGGGAGACGGCACAGGTGCTGGTGCTGGTGGATGGGTCGGACTCCTCCGTCGCCGGACAGGCCGTCACCGTGACCGGGCAGATCGGTCTGGATGAATCCCTGCGGCGGCTGCTGGGCGATCAGGCGGCGCGGCCCATCGAAGTGCGTCCCAAGATCATGTTCAACCCCGCATCCCGCTCGCCGAACTTCTTCCTGCCCGGCATGGTGGCCATCCTGCTGATCTTCGTGACCACGATGTTGACCGCGTTCTCGGTCGTGCGCGAAAAGGAACGCGGCACGCTGGAGCAATTGCTGGTCACGCCGGTGCGGCCGCTGGCGCTGATGCTGGGCAAGATCACGCCCTACTTCGCGCTCGGCGTCGCGGAGGTATGCACCCTGTTGCTGTTCATGAACTTCGTGTTCGAGGTCCCGATCCATGGCAGCCCGTTGCTGCTGACGTTGCTGTCCAGTTGCTACCTGTTCGTGAACCTCACCATCGGCGTGCTCATCTCCACCAAGGCCAATTCCCAGGCCGAGGCCATGCAATTGGCGATGATGATCATGCTGCCCAGCATCTTTCTGTCCGGTTACATCTTCCCGCGCGACAACATGCCGTTGATCTTTTTCGGGCTCAGCTACCTGGTGCCGGCCACTTACATGGTCAACATCAGCCGCGGCGTCATCCTGCGTGGGGCGGGGCCGGCGGAACTCTGGCTGGACGCCCTTGTGCTGTTCGTCCTGGGCGTCGTGGTGTTGCTGCTGGCCGTACGCAGGTTCAAAAGCATGATCGTGTAACCACCCACAATTGTTGTCTTCCGCACGCCTCGCACGACCGTTGTCACATTGAAGTCTGTAGGTACCCTCATTCCTATCCCACCTTGACAAGTTTGAGGCCAACAACCCTCTGCCAACCTACAACGTTTCTCCACCCTGCCATCCGGTTCTATCCACTGCCCAGAGCCCACTCATTGGCTGCCGCATATCATTTGGCGCACGTAATACCCCAAGTAGACCATTAATCGTGTAGCATTTTCATGCTATCTCCGTCCTCACCAAAAATGGGGGGCATGTGCAGAATCAGTCCCATCGCAACTCGCTGACTCCCGGTCACAGGGTGCTTTGGTATTTGATAGAGGGCATCCTGGGCCAGGGCGGTTTTGGGGGGAACGTCAGTATGCTGGCAAAGGATCCTGGATTGTTCGAATCAGGGATGGCAGGCCATGCAAAAACAGGGATAATGAGACGGACTCGAGATTTGTACGGGAATACGGCGAATTCGAAATGGCATCCATCTGGGACAATTCCCTTTCAATCCTGCCATCCGCTTCTTCCGCCAAGCATATGAAAATCCAATGCATCCAGAATATCGCGGAATGCAAGCAAATTTGGGAGGAATTGTCTCCCAAGAAGTCCATATATGATGAATGGGAATTCCGTTTTTGTTTCTTTAAACATTTCAACCATACGCTTCACTTTTATGCAGCGATCATAGGCAACAAAATCATCGGACTCTTGCCACTTCAATATGATCCGGATGCACAACAACTGGATTTTTTTGGCGGCTCGTACATGGATATGAATGCAATATTCATGGAGGAACAATACCATGAATTGATACCTGAACTTTACCGATCGCTGACTCTTCCAGCGAAGCTTATTGTGACACAAAAGGATCCATTCACATCCCAGTTGCCGCAAGTCGATTTTAATTATTTTTTCGATCTTCGTGGTATTGGCTCACATGAAGAGTTGTTCGAGATACTCTTTTCCAAGAAAACACAAAGAACTTTCAATTGGAAAAATCGGAAGATAGAGGGAAACGAGGTAATAATATTGAAAGGGCGGCATGACGACCTGGATGTTCTTATCGAACTCAACATAAAACAATTTGGAGACAGCTCGTCGTTTCATTTCACTCATCGAGTGAAAATATTCAGGGAATTGCTAAAGCTGCCATTTCAATTCGTAATGATGTCCTTTCTGGTAAATGGAAAAATACAAGCTGTCACCTTGTCGATAATATACAAAAACACGTATCACTATTTGGCAAGTGGAGTGAGTCCCGAAATCCCAAATTTTGGCAGTTACGTAATAATCAAGAATATTGATGAAGCCACCAGCTTGAATTGTGATATTTTCGACGTAAGTTCAGGTGATTGCGGCTGGAAGGAAAGATGGCATGCAGAAAAAAGCATGCCACAATATCTTTTTTCAAATACTGGGTAAGCCCCATCACGCTCCCGACATCGGCGAAATCAAATCTGTCCGTCGGGGGCGCCCCGTTCACAGATTGGGCCCCCGAAGGCAGGGTGCCACAACTGTCCGACGGCCTCAGGTACAACATCCCGCCCCCCCTGCGTTGCCAGCGTCGACCACAACATGGAACTTCGCGGCGCCGGCACCGATTCGATTCCGCTACAGGAAAGGAGTTGCCAGTGCAAATAGCAGGCATTGCGTTTGGGAGCACCGATTGGTCCACAATCGAGCGCATCGAACACAAAGGTGAACGTGGGGCCGCACACTGGCGCACGCGGCAGTTCGGAAATATCCGGGTCCCGCCTGGTTGAGTACACGCCCGGCTACCTGGCGGAGCACTGGTGCGTCAAGGGCCACATTCTCCTGTGCATCGAGGGTGAGCTTCACACCGAACTGGAGGACGGCCGCAATTTCACGCTCAGGCCCGGCATGAGCTACCGGGTCGCAGACGACGCAGCACCTCACCGCTCTTATACTGAGGCTGGGACCACGGTTTTCATCGTCGATTGAATAACGGCACGTTAACCACGCGAGAGAATGAAAGAATATGCTCGAACTCAGACCAACGTGTGAGAACTGCAACAAACCGCTGCCGCCCAACTCACTCGAGGCGCACATCTGCAGTTATGAGTGCACGTTTTGCACCGATTGTGTTGAAAACGTCCTGGGCAATGTCTGCCCGAATTGCGGAGGTGGCTTCGTTCCCAGACCCGTCCGGCCATCGCGGAACTGGAAGGGCGGCAATTTCCTTGGCAAGGATCCCGCGAGCAACAGGGTCAGGCACAGACTGGTGGATGCAGCGGCCCATGGGAAGTTCTCGGCCGCAATCAAAACCATACCGCCGGCAGAGCGGTAGCATCGCGGACAGCGGCAACATGGCTTAGACGATGATCAATATTCGGGAAATTGACCACATCGTGTTGCGCGTCGTTGATCTCGACACCATGCTGCGCTTCTATTGTGATGCGCTCGGGTGCACGCTGGAGCGACGTGAGGACGACATCGGCTTGATCCAGCTCCGGGCAGGCCGTTCACTCATTGATTTTGTGCCGGTAGATGGCGAGCTTGGCGCGACCGGTGGCGCTGCGCCCGGTAAGGAGGGCCGCAACCTGGATCATTTTTGCCTGCGCGTGGAACCCTTTGATGAATTTGAACTGCGCCGGCATTTCAGGTCCCTTGGAATCGATATTGGCCAGGTTGGCCAGCGCTATGGCGCGGAAGGCGACGGACCCTCGATTTACATTATCGATCCCGAGAAAAATGTGGTCGAACTCAAGGGTCCACCCAGCAGGTGCCGGACTTGAGAGGAGCATCCAAATCCAGGCCGCCTCCTACCTCTCCCGCAGGTAGCCCCAGGAATGCAACTTGTCGTGATCCTCGTACCAGCGGTCACCGATATCCTTGCGATAGTACATATTTGGTATAAGGATGTTTTTTACGCGCTGGTAAACTTGAGCCTGGGCTTGCTTGACCGAAATTCCCATTCCCGTCACGATCAAAGCGACACCCCTGTGCCCCGTGATCAGCCATTCGCCATTAACCAACTTGACCTCCTCGATGTGTATGCCGTCGTAATTCGCCTTGCGAAAGATAACGACCCGGTCTTTGGAATTGGCTTCGAATGTCTTTGGGTCATTGTAGGGGAACGGCGGCACTACGACCCGCAGTCCAATCTGGAATCCCTTCTTTGCCTTGAATTCCTTGAGCGATCCGTCGGCCATCCCTAGCAGAAATTCCCCCAATGGCATGGACAGACCATCCGCCTGAATACTGATAGTCGGGTAGCCGAATCGGGGCGTAAACTCCAGTGGGTAGATGCCCTGGCCATTGACAATACAATTGACATCTATGTAACCGACGTAATGCTCTTCTGCCAGGCGATCGCGCAGTTTAGCCAGCGTATTAGCAAAGATTCGATTTGGCCCGCTCCAGTACATCATTGTTCCCATCTCGCCGGTGGCCGGCCCGATGTCACCAGGGAACAGCAACTTATGCTCAAAATTGACGTTGATCGGCAGCATGAAGTCCTTGCCATTGAAGAACGCGCCTACCGCCACCTCAACGCCGCGTACGCGCCGTTGCAATTGAAATATTTTGACCGTGTCAGCGTACACAGCTTTGTACGACTGGAGAACGTGAATAATATCCTTGCCATCGTCCTCCTGGCCAACAAACAGCAATCGCTTGATGTTTTGCGCCTCACCACTTGGCTTGATGACATATAAAGCAGGATTTGCGCTGACGAACTCGATAGCAGAGTCGAAGTCGCTGAATTCCTTAAACGGAATAATAGATATCCCGTGGCGCTTGAGCTCATGCTGACCGAAGGATCGATCGTCCTCGAGTCGGTCCGTGTACGGGGTACCGCCGATGACACGCTTGCCGGCTTCCCGCAATTTCTTGGCTTTTTCGCCCTGGCCCAAGACGTCGTCAAAGATTATGACATCAGCCCAGTCAATGTGCTGTTCCCAGTCATCGACTTTTGGTACGAACCCGTCACCAAGGGAGCGTTCACTCTCATGCTCAATGAAATAGCGGACGTCGTGGCCCTCCTTGACCACCTGCCAGGCGATATCGCTGATAAGTCCGTCGAGCGAGACGAAAAGGAACTTCATGGTCTGCGTACCCAAATCTGCCTCCAAGGGTTCGG
>CAYMXG010000027.1:12598-13989 GCA_964394115.1 uncultured Enterobacteriaceae bacterium
TTACTGCAAATCGGGATCGATGGCAGGCAGGGAATCGGCGCTATCGTTGATTTTCTGCTCCGTCATCATGGTGCGCAGACGTGTCACCAGGATGCGGATCATGCCGCGCGTCATATGGTAATGATCCCACATCAGTTCCTGCACCACGCTCTGGGTGATCTTGAGCAGGCGCGCCGGTGTCTTCGCGGAAATGGAGGAACTGCGCGCTTCGGACGTCAGCAATGCCAGCTCTCCAAGGATCTCCCCCGGGCGCAGCGTTGCTATCAGTTTGCCATCATCATGGACGGCGATCTCGCCCTCGACGATGACATACATGGCAGTGCCCATATCCCCCTTCTCGAACAGCGTATCGCCCTTGTCCAGCCACTGCTCCGTGGCGAGGCGGGCGAGATGGAGCAGGATGGTATCGGACAGCGTACGGAATATCTCCACCTTCTTCAGCCACACCACCTTTTCCAGCTCCAGCAGCATGCGCGTCGGGCGGGCGGATGGTTTTGCCGTTGCCTGCACGCGGAAGGACCCGGTTTCGTGGTAGGTCTTATCGGTAATGGATGCCTGAATGCGCTGGCACAGTATGCGGATGATACCCTCCGCAGCTTCGCCCCGGGTCGCGATCATGCGCTCCACGGCGATCGCGCTCAGTTCCAGGATGCGGGTTTCCTCCACGGCATTTACATTCGCGCTGCGCGGCTCGGGACTGAGGGCCGATAATTCCCCGAACACGCCGCCCTCACCGAGCTCGGCCAGCGTCAATTGCCAGCTGTGGATGCGAACCTTGCCTGCCACCACCACTCCAAGGGTGGAGCCGACCTCCCCTTCGCGGATAATGTCGGCGCCGGCAGCAAATGAGCGTTCAATTGCCTCCGGTGCGAACTCTGACAGCACCTCCTCCGGAACGTCGGCAAAAATGGCGGTGCGCTTCAGTGCCGCCACGCGCTGGATCACGGACATCCGGCCACCCGCTCCCTCTGCCGGGGGATGCATCCAGGCGCGCGCGGCGGACGTATGTTCATTTCCGGGAACCTCGATCTGCTGCGCGAGTCCGGCCTGGGTGCGCAGAAAATCCAGCGTCACAGCGGTGACCCAGCGATTGCCGCTGCCGCACTCCCCTGCCAGCACCTCGCGCAGCCTCTGCACCACGCCAGCGGCACGGCCGGGGTAGGTCTTCTCCAGCGCCGTCACGCGCCGATCCAGGGAAGCGCCCTCGAATATCGGCAGTAATGGCGCATGGGTGCCCCGCTCCAGCATGCTTTCCAGCAGTTCGATGGCTGCCGCCACCTTGTCTTCGGATTTCGAATAAAGGCAGGCAAAGCGGATATGGCGCATCACGTCCGCGGGGTGCAGGAATCCCAGCAGAGTGAGCAATACATCCTGCTTCTTGTGCAATTCCC
>CAYMXG010000028.1:0-13869 GCA_964394115.1 uncultured Enterobacteriaceae bacterium
GCCCGCAGGGCGAGCGCCATGGATGGCGCGAGTCAGTCCCTCTCTCTCCGCCAAGCAAATAAAAAGGGGCCCATTGGCCCCTTTTTTATTTGCCCGGTGAGTGTCGGGATTCGAACCCTCGATAAATAGAGCCTGGGTTCGACCGATTAGCGGGAGCCCAACTCAAACCCGGAAAAATCGGCGCGCGTTTCCACTGAGAAGTTTCGTCCTGGCGGCATCGCTGATCCCGGTGTGATTGCCAATGAGTGCTCCCGCCCGCTGTTCCCCCAGCGGAAACGGGTAATCGGTTCCGAGCATGACCTGGTCCTCTCCCATGATGCGGATGAGGAGCGCAAGTGCGGCATCGTCGAAGACAGCGCCGTCCACGTGGAAACGATCCACGTAGGACGACGGCGGATTCGGACAGTGCTCGCGCACGACGTCGCGCTGTTGCCAGGCGTTGTCGGCGCGGCCAAGCAGGAATACAAAGCTGCCACCGCCATGGGCAAAGCAAATCCGCAAGGATCGCGGCAAGCGCTCTAATGCGCCCGACAGGATCAGGGACAGGATGGAGAGCTGCGTCTCGGCCGGCATACCCACCAGCCAGGAAAGCATGTATCTGGACATCCGCTCTGGCGCCAGCATGTCCCACGGGTGCACGAACACAGGCGCGTCCAGGCTGGCACAGTGCTGCAGGAAAGTCATGATGCCCGGATCGTCGAGGTCCTTTTCGCCGACATGGTTCCCGATCTGAACCCCGATGTGCCCGCCGGACAGGGCGCGTTCCAGCTCGGCACAGGCCAGGTCCGTGTCCTGCAACGGCACCTGGCAAAGAGCTTTCAGCCGCCTGCCATCATGGCTGCATATCTCCAGTGCGGCATCATTGAAGATCCTCGCGCATTCCAGTGCCTGCGCCGGCGGCCGGTCATAGGCAAACAGCACGGGCGTGGCGCACATGATCTGCATATCCACCCCGTCACGATCCATGTCTTCGATACGGGCGGCAGCGTTCCAGCAGGCGGCGCGGATGTGCCGGAATTCGCGCCCGCCGAGCATGATCACGGCCTGATCCGGTCCGGTGTGCCGGATCGACGGCCAGTCCGGCGTGCCAAAGCGGGCCGCCAGATCAGGCCAGGCCCGCGGGAAGAAGTGGGAGTGGATGTCAATGGTGGTCACGGGCGCCGCGCCGTCCTGCCCGCGTGCACCGTGCCGCAGTTGCGACAGGTGCGCAGCGCCTGATCTGAATAGAATCGTTCGAATAACGGGGGCAGGTCGTCAACAATGCTGCGCAACTGCACTTCGATGCGATGCACGATCTCGCCGCAAGCGTCGCAATACCACTGAAAGGCATCCCGTAATCCTTCCGGCCGCTGGCGTTCCAGTACCAGCCCGATGCTGCCCGGCACTGGCCGCTGCGGCGAATGGGGGACATGGGGCGGCAGCAGGAAAATGTCACCGACGCGGATGTGCAGGTCGCGGGGCGCGCCGTTCTCCCGGATGCGCAATACCATGTCGCCCTGGATCTGGTAGAAGAATTCCTCGAACGGGTCGTCGTGGTAGTCGGTGCGCTGATTCGGCCCGCCGACCACCGTGACGATGAAATCGGCATCGCGCCAGATCTGGGCATTGCCCACTGGCGGCTTCAGACGATCGCGGTGATCATCGATCCATTGCTGGAAATTAAACGGCGGGCCGTATTTGAGCATGTGGCGGTTCGTCATCCGCGTATTGTTGCCGTGTGCTCATCGTGACCCGTCGGCCCCGATGACGCACGCCGGTCAGGTGACAAATGATCGCTGCCGGTATTCCTGCCGATCCCATTGGCGCCCGGCGATGATCTCCTGCAAAGCCGCCACGGTCACGCGCACGTCATCCAGGGTCTGATAGAGCGGCGCAAAGCCGAAGCGAATCAGGTCCGGGGCGCGGAAATCGCCGATTATGCCGCGGGCGCTGAGTGCCTGCACAATTGCATATCCCTGTTCATGTGTGAGCGAGACCTGGCTGCCGCGCCGGCGCGCATCCCGCGGCGAGGCGAGGGACAGTCCAAGCCCTGCGCAGTGCCGGTCTACGAGCTCGACGAACAATTCGCTGAGTTGCAAGGATTGCTCGCGGATGCGATCCATGCCGGTACTCTCAAACAGGTCCAGGCTGGCGTCCAGCACCGACAGCGCCAGCACTTCGGGTGTGCCGACGGATGTGCGCCGGATGCCGGCCGCGGGGACGAAATCGCCGGAAAAGGTGAAGGGATCGCGATGACCCATCCAGCCGGTCATCACCGGCTGAACCACTTCCTGAAGCCGCCGCGCCACGAAACTGAATGCCGGTGCGCCCGGACCTCCATTCAGGTATTTGTACGTGCAACCCACCGCGAAATCCACGTCATCGGCGTCCAGTTGCACCGGTACCGCGCCGGTGCTGTGTGAAAGGTCCCACAGCACGAGGGCGCCATTCGCATGGGCGGCGGCAGTGACTTCGCGCATGTCGTACATCGCGCTGGTCTTGTAATCAACGTGCGTCAGTACGAGCAGCGCCGTGTCGGTGCCCAGGGCTGTGAGGATCCGCTCCGCCGGCTCACGCCGGACATGAAACTTCCCGTCGAACAACCGGGTCAGGCCTTGCAACACGTACAGGTCAGTGGGGAAATTTCCCGAATCGGTCAGGATGCAGGAACCCTTCCCGTGGAGCAGGGCGGCTGCCGCCAGTTTGAACAGGCAGACGGAAGTCGAGTCGCCCACCACAATCTGTCCTGGCCCGGCGCCGGTCAGGCCGCCAATGCGGTCGCCTACGCGTTGCGCCAGGTTGATCCAGTCATGCACATTCCAGCTGCGGCTGATATCCGCGCCCCACTGGGCGTCCACCACCTCGCGGATGCGCGCCTGGGACCGTTTCGGCAGGGGTCCGAGTGAATTCCCGTTCAGGTAAACGGTATCCCCGAGCACGAACTCGGCACGACGCGCGCCCGGACCGGTTTGCGGCGTTTTGTCCATCACGGCGCGGGAACGGCTTTGCGCTTTGGTCGGGCGCGGGGCTGCACCCAGGGCCGGCATGGGTCGGCGGAAATTGTGAGGGCGTGGGGGGTCATCCAAGTTGGCCTGTTATTGCCATTATGGCAAATTAATTGACAATTTGGAAAATTCTACGTAATTTTGAAATTCTCTGCAATGGGTGATAGCGAGGCTAACGCCAATGACTCCAACAATATACTCAGCGCAACGTGCATTGATCCTGTCAGCTCTGTTCGGTGTGGGTGCGAATGCGGCGGCGGCGACCATCGAAGAGGTCATTGTTACCGCACAAAAGCGGGAAGAGTCCCTGCAGCAGGTGCCGCTCGCGGTGACTGCCCTGCAGGCAGATGACCTGGCGGCACGTTCCATCGGCAATCTCACTGACGTTTTCAGTCAGGTCCCGGGCCTCGGCTATACGCCCAGCACCCATGGCGGCAGCAACGCCAATTACTACATCCGCGGCATCGGCCAGGTGGATTTCATTTCGACGACCGAACCGGGCGTGGGTGTCTACCTGGATGGCGTGTACGTGGCGCGCACAGTGGGCGGGGCGCTGGACCTGCTCGACATTGAGCGGGTCGAAGTGCTGCGTGGTCCCCAGGGCACTCTGTTTGGACGTAATACCATCGGTGGCGCCGTGAGCGTCGTGACCCGCGATCCGGTATTCGAATATGAGGGAACCGCACGCCTTCGGCTTGGAGAACGCGATCGCGTGGACGCAGGATTCAGCGTCAATGTGCCGTTGATGGACGACGTGCTGGCGACGCGTATCAGTTTCAATTCCAAGAACCAAGACGGCTACGGCCGCAGTCTGTTGGATGGTGAAAAACAGTCGGACGAGGGCTCCAACGCGGGCCGCATCACGTTCCTGTGGACCGTCGCGGACAACTTTGAAGTGACGGCCAGCGGCGACTTTACCCGCATCCGCGAACAGGCGAAGCACGCCATTTCACTGGAGGTGAACCCCAATTCCTTCATCACCGCAGACCAGAACGCCTTCGCCCGTGCCAATGGGTTGGAACCATTCGACAACCGCTGGGTGCCGGATGATATTTATTCCAACTTCGCCGAATTCCATCCGGACAATGAAGTGGACATCTGGGGCGCCCGGGTCACGGCAAAATGGGAAATCGTGCCAGACCTCACGCTGAAATCCATTACCTCCTATCGTGATTTGGAGTCCGACACCGGGCTGGATTTTGACGGTTCTCCCTCCGCCATCAGCAACCAGACGGTGTACGACGAGCAGGATCAGTTCAGCCAGGAACTGCTGCTCAGCGGCACGGCATTCGATAACCGGCTCGACTGGGTCACAGGCCTGTATTACCTGGAGGAAAGTGGTTTCAACCGCATCGAGCTGTTCCTGTCGTTCGCGGAGAATCCATTTGGCTTCGATACCGACACCATCAACGACTACGAGAATTCCAGTGTTGCCGTGTTCGGGCAGGGTACCTGGCACTTCAACGATCAACTTTCCTTCACCGGCGGTGTGCGCTGGTCATCGGATGACAAGGAGGACATCATCACTGCGACCGCCACCAAGTTCGCTTTTGACCTCGTACCGACGACGAAGGTTGATGACTCCTGGGACTCGGTCACCTGGCGCGTCGGTGCGCAGTATGATTTCACGGAAACGGCCATGGGCTATGTCACCTATGCAACCGGTTTCAAGGTCGGCGGATTCAACGGCCGCCCCTTCAGCACCGCCGAGGCGCTGCGTGACTACGATCCGGAGGAAGTCGGCACCGTGGAGGTGGGAGTCAAGGCGGACCTGTTCGACAAGCGCCTGCGCCTGAATGCCGCCGGCTACTATTCCGATTATTCCGACATCCAGGTCACCGTGAACACGCCTGATCCGGTCACCGGGCAGCCCCTGAACATTGTCGAAAATGCGGCTGCCGCCGATATTTACGGCATGGAACTGGAGGCGTTCCTGCTGCTGGGGGATTACTGGCAGATGAACCTGGGCCTGAACTACATCGACGCGGAATATTCCAAACTCGACGCTTTCACCAATGTGACCCTTGACGATGATCTGCCACAAACACCGGACTGGCGCTTCAATATCGGCATGGAGTTCTCGTATCCAATGCTGATGCCTGTCATCGGCGACGGCCGCTTCATGGCGCGGGCCGATTACTATTACACCGACGATTTTTATCACAATGCCCAGAACAGCGTGTTCAACCATGAGCCCAGTTACGACCTGTTGCACCTGCGCGCAGCGATCAGTCCCGCCAGTGAGCAGTGGTCATTTGCAGTCTATGCCCGCAACGTGCTCGACCAGGAATATTTTTCCTACCGTGAGGATCTGCTGCTGTTCACCATGGCCACCGGCGTCGTGGCTCCGCCGCGTGAAGTCGGAGTCGAGTTCAACTTCAACTGGTGAGGCAGGTGCATCTAACGGCGGTGACGCGGTCCTTGCCGCCACTGTCACGTTAGGTGGTGTGGATATCCAGGTGGGATTCGTCGTCGAGCAGGTGCGTGGTGACAGCGAGGATTCTGGCCGGCTTGTTTCCTGCGTTGACGTAGGCGTGACCGGAAGTGCTGTCGATATACACGGAATCGCCCTGCTCCAGGGTCACCGAGGCATAGTCCTCGGAATGCAATTCGATGGTACCGGAGATCACGTAGATGAATTCCTCGCCGGCGTGCCGGTTCAGACCCCCGGCCTCCTTCAGGGTGGGCGCGGAGATTTCCATGATGGCGGGGTTCATGCGCTTGTTGCGCAGATCCTGGCAGAGTAGTTCAAAGGCAAAGTGAGTCGTTGCCTCTTTTGCCCCGTCGCCCCGACGCGTGATGGAACGCCGGCCGGTCTTGATATCCACGGTCTGTTCCGAAAACATGTCGCTCAATTCCATGCGCAATCCACGCGCCAGCTTGACCAGGTTTTCGAAACTGAGTGTGCGTTGCTGGTTTTGCACCTTTGACAGGGTGGAGGCAGGTATGCCCGACAGTTTCTCCAGATCCTTGAGCGTGAGCTTTCGGGTCTGCCGGATCTCGGCCAGCTTGGCCCCGAGATCCGGGGTTCGCCGTTCGGTCTTGGAACGTGGCATCTTGGTTGGCGCGCCTGTTGCTGAGGTGAAGTGAATGGGTCTGCCGGAGCGATTATTTCTAAAATAGCAATACTTGTCCGGAATGGAAAGGAGTTGCGCTTGGTTCGGCACCTGTTCAGCGGGAGGAATCCATTCGGCCCACGGAAAATGCCGGTTCGCATGAATCGCGTGCCGACATGAACCCGGGACGATTTAAAGATCGCATTGCCCTGATTGTGGGTGGCGGTTCCGGGATCGGCGCCGCAACTGCCCGTCGTCTCGCGGCGGAGGGCGCGATACTGCGCGTGGCCGATGCGAACCTGACTGCAGCGCGCGATGCAGTGGCCGGACTCTCCGGCGCCGCCGCGTTGCACGTCGATGTCACGGATCGTCGCGCGGTGGAGGCAATGGCTAGAACCGTCCTGGCGGACGGTTCCCGCGTGGATGTGCTGGTCAATTGCGTAGGGCTGCCACTGTCCGGCACCGCCGATGACACCGATCCGGACGTGTGGGATCGGGTATTGAACGTGAACCTGACCGGAACGTTCAATGTTTGTCGCGCCCTATTGCCATCCATGCTGGCGCGGGGTGCGGGCGCCATTGTTAATCTGGCATCCGATGCGGCGCTGGTGGGTATGCACGGCCAGGCGGCGTACTGCGCCGCGAAGGCGGGTGTTGCACAATTCACCCGGGCCGCAGCGCTGGACGCGGCGCCGCGGGGGGTACGTGTCAATTGCATTTGCCCGTGTTTCACGGATACGCCGATGGTGCGGGGTTGGATCGAATCGGCGCCGGATCCGGCGGCGGCGTTGCACGAGGCCATGAGCGCGCAACCCATTGGACGCATGGGTCGGCCCGAGGAGGTTGCTGCGGCCATCGCATTCCTTTGCTCGGACGAGGCAAACTTCATCACTGGCGCGGTGCTGCCCGTGGACGGCGGCGTGACCGCGCGCGGCAACGCGCGGCCGGCTATATGAGTGCTCCGGTCCTTCAAGGGCAAAACCCGATGCGCTTCCAGGATCGCACCGCGGTCGTGACCGGCGCAGGCTCCGGGATCGGCGCTGCCATCGCACGGCGGTTTGGCGCCGAAGGTGCCTGGGTTGCGTGCGTGGATCGGAACGGTTCCGCCGCTACCATCACGGCCGCGGATATTGGCGCGAACGCGCTGGCGATGGTGGCCGATGTCAGCGATGAATCCGCCGTGGCGAATCTCATGGCTACGGTTGTATCCAGGCGCGGGGGAATCGACGTCGTGGTGAACAATGCCGGCATTGCTGGACCGCAGGAGCCCGTCGCCTCCACGCCGCTTGAAGGTTGGGACGCGACGGTCGCGGTGAACTTGACGGGAACATTCCTGATGTGCAAGCACGCCATGCCACACCTGGTTCGCCGCCATGGTTGCATCGTCAACGTGGCGTCCGCGCTCGCATTCATCGGCTGGCCGCGGGAATGCGCCTACGGTCCTACCAAGGCCGGCGTGGTCCAACTCACCAAGGCCATGGCGCTGGATTACGTCCCTCATGTGCGGGTCAATTGCGTCTGTCCGGGCGCCGTTCGCACCGCCATGATCGAATCGGTGCTGCCTCCCGGAGATACAGAGGCGTTGCTGGCGGGATACGGAAAGGTCCACCCATTGCACGGCCGGTTGGCCCATCCGGACGAAATTGCCTGGCCGGTGTTGTTCCTCGCTTCCGATGATGCATCGCTGATTACCGGGGCGGCGCTGGTGGTTGACGCAGGATTCAGCGTCGGCTGAACACCAAGTCCCCAACTACCAAATACCCAATGACTACCCCAACCAACGTGACCACCGGCAGCATCGACATCGACGGTGGCGTGACGCTTTATTTCGAGGAATGCGGCCGGGGTGATCCAATCCTGTTCGTACACGGGCTCTGGGCCAGCAGCCGGTTTTTCCGCCAACAGCTTGCCGACTTCGGCCGCGATCATCGTGCCGTGGCCATTGATTTGCGTGGCCACGGGCGCTCGTCCATGACGCTTTCCGATCAGACGGTGCCGACCTACGCGCGGGACCTGGAAACGTTCATGGACCGGCTGGGCCTGGAACAGGTCGTTGGCGTGGGCTGGTCCATGGGTGCCTTCGTCTGGTGGGATCACTTCAGGCAATTTGGCCCCGCGCGCCTGCGCGGACTGGTCGTGGTCGATCAGCCCCCCACGGACATGCGCAAGGAAGATTTCCCCGATGGACTCATTTCTCCCGATGCGCTGCGCGACTGGCATTACCGTGTGCAAACGGAGCAGGCGCCGTTCATGGCGGAAGTGCTGCCCATGATGTTCGCGCGGCAGCCGGCGCCGTCGGACCGGGCCTGGATGGTCGAGGAAATGTCGAGTGCACCGGCCGTGGTGGCGGCCGCTGTGCTGTTTGATCAGAGCACGCGCGATTACCGCGAGACCCTGAAAGGCTACCCGGTGCCGACACTGGTCTGCAGCGGCGCCTTGAGTCACCAGCCCCGGGCCGGGTCGCAAATGATTGTCGATTCGGCAAAATCCGCCCGGCTGCGCGTGTTCGAGGGCTGTGGTCATTCACTGTTTCATGAAGACAGCCCGGCGTTCAACCTGGCGGTACGTGAGTTCATCGGCACGCTGTCGCGTACCTGACGCCATGGACCAGAGCGCCATCACGGTGACGGGGCCGGTGCCCGGCGGCGAATTGGGAATCACCCTGCCCCATGAACACCTGCTCATCGATTTCACCTGCCGGTATCGGGCGGCGGCGGATGAAGCCAGCTTGGGTCCGCAACCCCGGCTGGAGGATCGCTGGAGACTGCTGCGCAGCCCGGCCGGTTACCGCGCCAATCTGCTGGGCACCGATATTGAATCCGCGCTGCTGGAGTGTTCGCATTTCGCGCGCGCCGGCGGCCGCACTATTGTCGATCTCACCGGTCTCGGACTCGGTCCGGATGTGCGCGGACTGAAACGCATCGCGGAGCGGACCGGATTGAAGATCATCGCCGCCACCGGCTATTACATCGACGCGGCGCTGCCTGCGTGGACGCGTACGGCGACGGTGGACGAACTGGCGCAGCGGCTGATCGACGATATTCAAACCGGCGGTGCGGAAGGGATCCGGCGCGGCGCCATCGGAGAAATTGCCATCGAGGGACCGACCGAACTGGAGCTGCGCTGCGTGCGCGCGGCGGCCCGTGCCCAGGCACTCACCGGGGCTCCGGTATTCCTGCACGTGATGTCCGGGATCTTTCCGCAATTCCGCGACTCCACCAACGAGATCATTGCCATGTATGTCCATGAGGGCGGCGATCTGCGCCGCCTGGTGCTCTGTCACCAGGATGGTTCGGGCGACGATCAGGCCTATCAGGCGCGGCTGCTGGAGCAGGGGCTCTGGCTCGAATACGACACCTTCGGTTCCGAAGGCGTGTTCGCCCTGGATGACCGCTATGTCCAGTTGCCCACCGACACACAGCGCATCCGGGAACTGTCGGCACTGGTAGCTGCCGGATACGCGGGGCAGTTATTGATTTCCCAGGACGTCTGCTACCAGAGCGGCAAGCGCAGCTGGGGCGGGACCGGCCTGGCCCATATCCTGGAAACGCTGCTGCCGCGCTTCGCCGCTGCGGGAATCGACCCGCGCACACTGGATTCGATCATGGGCGACAACCCGCATCGCCTGTTTGCATTTTCCGGAAAGTAATCCGGGGTACTCGACCCGATGGAGCAGAAGATCATGCCCGTGCATTTCGATCCGTTTTCCGTTGCCGCGCAAACCGATCCCTATCCTCTCTACGAGAGGCTGCGGGCCGAGGCGCCGGTGTATCACAATCCGGAGCGCGGCTTCTGGGCCGTGTCGCGCTATGAGGACGTCGTGGCGGTGAGCCGGGACTGGGGCAATTTCACGACCACCCGGGGCGTGGACATCGACAACGCCGGTGACGTGCTCGGCAGCGGCTTTTTCCTGACCCGGGATCCGCCCGTGCACACCGTTTACCGCAACGTCGTGAAGGCGGCTTTCGGCGCCCGCACCATCCGCGAAACACTTGAGGGTCCTGTACAGGGGCTGGTGGACGAAATGGTGATGCGACTGGCGCGCAGGCAGGAAGTCGACCTCGGCATGGACCTGTGCTGGCAATTGCCGGCGCGGGTCATGTCCCTGTTCCTGGGTTTCCCCATGGACGACTGTGAACGACTTACGCAACTTGGCCTGGAATTCCTGATCCGTGACATCGGCCGCGTGCCACCCCCGGAGATCTCCAATAATGCCGGGATGGCGCTCATGGAGTACTTCCAGCAAATCGTGGCAGAACGTCGCGCCAGCCCGAAAGACGATTTGCTCACGCACATTGCCACCGCGGAGGTGGACGGCAAACCCATGGGGAATTCTGCCGAGGGTATGGCGCTCATGGTCTTCGTGGGTGGTTTCGAGAACGTGGGGTGCTCGCTCACCAATTCCCTCTACTGGCTGGCGCGCCATCCCGATCAGCGTGCCTGGCTAGCAGCAAACCCGGGCGGCATTCCGGCCGCCTTCGAGGAAGCGATGCGCTATGACACGCCGCAGCAGAATTTCAAGCGCACCACCACCCGCGACGTGGAACTGCACGGCGTGCAGATACCGGAAGGCCAGCCGGTGTTCCTGCTTTACGGCTCGGCCAATCGGGACGAGCGCCAGTTCGAGCGTCCCGACGAATTCGACATCCGCACCGACCGTGGCCGCAACGCCACGTTCGGCGAAGGTGTGCATTTCTGTATTGGTGCACCACTGGCGCGGCTCGAAGGTAAAGTCGTGCTGGAGAGCGTATTGCGCAGGATCCCTGACTACCGGCTCAACGGCGCAGCGGCGCTGTTGCCCAGTCATGCCGTGCGTGGATTTGCGCGCCTTCCGGCGGTCACGCGCTGATCAGGCACGAGGAGGCGCGATGTTCATTCGACGAGCATGGTATGTGGCTGCCTGGGCGGCTGATGTCGGCACGCAGCCCCTCGCCAGGACACTGCTTGGACTTCCGATTGTGCTGTTTCGGACCGATGCGGGTATTGCCGTGGCACTGGAGGATCGTTGTTGCCATCGCGGGCTGCCGCTGTCCCGGGGGGAGGTCGTGGATGAAACCATCGTGTGCGGGTATCACGGGCTCGCCTACGACATTTCCGGCCGCTGCGTGAGGATCCCGGGTCAGGACAACATCTCGCCGCGCATGCGCGTGAAACAGTACCCGTTGCGCGAGCAGGACGAACTGCTCTGGATCTGGATGGGCCAGCCCGAAGATGCCGACCCTGATCTGATTCCCGCATACCCGTATCACAATGACCATCACGCCTGGCCGCATCGTACCTGCACGCAGAGGATCGCCTGCAACTATCGGCTGGTGATCGACAATCTGCTGGACCTGACGCACCTGGCATTTGTGCATAAACGCACCATCGGCGGGGACGTCAATGCCCATTCCTCTGCCGAGTTCGAAGTGACGCCGACTGATCGGGGCGTGCGCCTGATGCGCTGGATGATCAACTCTGTTCCACCGCCAACGTATGTGCAGGCGATCGGATTTACCGGGCGCGTGGATCGATGGATGGATTTTGAGTTTATCGCGCCGTGCACGGTGCACCAGTTTACCGGTGCGCTGGACGCCGGCGCCGGGGCGCGCGAATCCGGGCGGCGCGAAGGCGGCTTCGCGCTTCGAATCATGCATGCAATTACGCCTGAGACCGGGGACTCTTGTTACTATTTCTGGTCCGGGTGTCACGGTTTCAGGCAAAACGAGCCGGAAGTCACCGAGCAACTTTTCTCCACGCTTGCGTCCACGTTCCAGGAGGATGCCGTGGTACTCGAGGCTCAACATGTCAGATTGCGACAAATTGCTGCGCCACTTTTCAGCACCACTCACGACCGTGCCCGCGTCTGCGCTGAACACACGCTAGACCGGTTGCTCGCTGCCGAGGGTGCAATGGAGTCTGCTCACCCCTCGATTCCAGGCGATGAAGTCTGATATCGGGTCGCTGCTGGCTGGTACGGCCATGGTCAGCGCGGCGCTGATCGGGGAGTACAGCCTCCTGATAATGCCGTTCATTCTGGCTGCCATGATGGAAGTTCATGGCATCAGCGAGGTGATGGGCGGCAGACTGATCTCCGCTCAGTTGTTTGCCATGGCGCTCGCCTCGGTGGCTGTATCCAGGGTCGTGGCCCGCATTCCAAGGCGCCTCCTTGCCACCGCCGCCACGCTGACCATCATATTGGCCAACAGCCTGTGCTTGCTGGAGGGCTCAATGGTCGGACTGGTCATCGGCCGCATGGGCACCGGACTGGGCGAGGGCACATTAATGGCGGTTGCGGGGGCGGTGATTGCGGCCGCGGCGTCGCCACACCGGATCTTCTCCATCGTCGGACTGGCGGTCGCGGTGGTCGCGGCCATTGCGCTGGTATCCGTCCCCTCAATTGTCGAAGCCTTTGGGCATCAGGGCACTTTCGTTCTACTGGCGCTCTGTCCGCTACTGTCTCTGGTGATGCTGCCGTGGCTGCCATCGGCAACGCCTGCCATTCAGGGTGTCGCGCTTCCGGCCACACCGTTTCACCGCTCCGCATTGTTCCTATTGGTTGCCTTCGCGTTGCTCTGGATTGGCGCCAGCGGACTCTGGGTCTTCGGCGAGCGCATTGGGACTCACATCGGCCTTGGCTTGGGCGAGATCGGCACTTGCCTGGCGCTTGGTCAGCTTGTCGGAATCGCCGGACCTCTGGCGGCGGACCGGTTTGCACTGCGCATCGGTATGATCCCCTCACTGCTGGGAGGTTGTCTGGGCATGGCGGCGGGCGGCCTGATCTTCGTTTTCGGCACCGGCAAGTTCTTGTATGCGCTGGGTGCGGCACTGCTTAGTTTCTTCGTCATGTTCCTGGTGCCATGCTTCCGGTCACATATGGCGCGCATGGATCCGGGCGGGCGGGTGGTGAGTGCTTCCGCCGCCTTCTACACATTGGGATTTGCGTTGTCGCCTGCCATCGTCACGGTCATCCTGGACCCCGTCGATGGCTACGCCAGTGTGGCACTATTTTGCACCGGCGCTTTCACGCTCGGCGCCATCCTGGTGGGGCTCAGTGATCCCGGAGGCATGAGGACAAGTATCGGCGTTTCTTAAGGCGGATCACCGGATGCGGGAATTGCGCATCAGTGTGGCGCCCCGAATTCCGCGCCTCTACCTGCGTGACGGCGTTTCGCGGTGGATTAGGCAGTTTCTGACGAACGGTTCACACCCGTAGCAAATGTTGCCGACAACGCATTGCAGATGTTATCCTGACCGGACGGTCAGTCAGCAATCTGAAATACCCTGAGATGGAAACTAACCCCCTGATTAACAACGTAGCTGAGCCGGCCCCGGAAGGGGCTGCAGCGATTTTGTGCGCTGCAACGGAGTTGTTTGCAGAACGTGGCTTCGACTCTGTACCGTTAAGCCTTATTGCTGAACGAGCCAACGTCAGCAAGGGAAACATCTTTCATCACTACGGCAGCAAGGAGGGGTTGTACCTCGCGGTGATGAAACACGCCAGTGGCAACACGGCGCGACTGCTGGCGGAGGTGACCCGCGGCCCCGGACCGTTTGCGGAGCGCATCCGGCACTTCGCGCGGGCGCACCTTGAATACCTGGTTAGCCACCAGTGCGTAACGCGGTTGATCCTGCGTGATCTGGCGCAGGGTGACGCGAAACGGGGACGAGCGCTGGTCGAGCAGGCGTTCGGGGAAAATTTTTCCATGCTGGTGTCGATCTTCCGGACCGGGCAGCAGGATGGGTACGTGCGCCCGGACCTGGATCCGGCGGTGATGGCGCTGGCGCTACTTTCGGGCAATGTGTTCTTCTTTCAATCGCAGCCACTGCTGCCGCACCTGGCCAGCGTC
>CAYMXG010000029.1:0-13748 GCA_964394115.1 uncultured Enterobacteriaceae bacterium
AAAGCCGGCCCTACAAACGCGCCGGCAGGAATTTCATCTCCGCCAGCACCTCGCGGACAGCCTGCAACAGGCCGCGCATAATTGTTTCATCCAGCCGGCCGATGCAGCCGATGCGAAAGGTGTCGCGCCCGGTCAGCTTGCCGGGATAGATCACATAGCCGCGGCGATTCAATCCCTGGTAAAAGGTTTCAAAGCGGAAGGCCGCGTCCGCCGGCATCAGAAACGTCACGATGATTGGCGCTTGCACCTCTGCCTTCAGGTACGGAGCGAAGCCGAGTGCACCCATCCCCTCCACCAACACCGAGCAATTGCGTGCATAGCGCCGCAGGCGCGCTGCCGGGCCACCTTCCTGCGTCAGTTCCATCAACGCCTGGTCCAGCGCCAGCAGGCATTGCACCGGTGGCGTGAACCGCCACTGCCCGTTGCGCTCCAGTGCCTGCCATTGATCCTGAAGATCCAGGCTGAGTGAGTGGGCATTTCCTGCGGCGGCTTGCAGCGCATCCGTCGCGGCAATGCAGAACCCCACTCCCGGGACCCCCTCCAGGCATTTATTTGCTGAAGCGGCCACCGCCTGCAACCCGGGCATGCTCATGTCCAACGGCAATGAGCCAAACGCGCTCATCGCGTCCACCAGCAGCGCGCGACCATGCCCTGCCACGACTGCGGCGATCTCGGCCAGCGGATTCAGGATGCCGGAGGTGGTTTCGCAATACACCAGGTGCACATGGCTCAGCTGCGGGTCTGCCCTCAGCGCGCGATCCACCAGCATCGGGTCCAGGGGTTGGTCCTCTGCCGTGAATTCCTCCTGGCATTGCCGCCCGAGCATGGCGCAGATGCGGCTGACCCGGCGCCCGTAGGCGCCGTTGACCAGATTCAATAACCTGCCGCTGCGCGGCAGCAAGGTTCCCAGCATCGCCTCCACTACGAAGGTGCCGCTGCCCTGCACCGGTACGCAGGTGTGCGCCGCACCTGCGTTGGCAATCTGCAGCAGTCCGGTGCGCACCCGTTGCGTGACGTCGATGAAACCCTGATCGCGGGAACCGAGGTCATGCAGCATCGCGCGCTTCACTGCGCTGGAGGTGGACAGCGGACCGGGCGTGAGCAACCAGGGATCGCCATCGGGAGTCTTTGCTGGTGTCGACATGGGAGGTCCTCTTTATAGCGAAAAAGCCGCCGCAGCGCCACGCCATCACCAGTCTGCTGCCATGTGTGGAGGAAGGAATACCTGTATCATGCGCCGGCCTCAACTTGCCTGGCACAGATAATTCCATGACACGCCTGATCACCTACCTGGGCCTGGTTGCCGGACTGGTCCTGCTGCTCGGCCTGTTGTTATGGCAGGGAATGCTTGACGTATGGTCCCTGCTCTCCACTTCGGGCTGGCAGTTACTGCTGCTGCCGCTGATCTGGGTCCCGAATTTTGTCTTCGCCGGCGAGGCCTGGCGACAGATGTTCCCGCCGCAAATGCGACCCACCCTGGCGCAGGGCATCGCCGGGATCTGGATGGCCAGGGCGGTGAATAATCTGTTGCCGGTGGCATCCATTGGCGGTGAGGTGGCTAAGGCGCGGCTGGCGTTTCACTGGGGCCATCCCGCCACGGTCGCCACGGCCTCCGTTATCGTCGACAAGACGGTGCAGGTCACTGCGGTGATTCTCTGGGGACTGACCGGCGCCGCCTGCCTGCTGTTCCTGTCACTGGATGATCGCCTGGCCTACCTGGCCATGGGTGGCTTCGGGGTATTGACTGTGTGCGTGGGTGGATTTTTTCTGGTCCAGCGCGCGGGCATGCTGAGCTTCCTTGCACACCTGGGCGAGAAACTGCTGCGTATCGAGTCATTGAATGGCGTCAGCGTCAGCGCAAAAGAGACCGACGCCACGATCATGGAAATTTACCAGCGCCACCGTCCGTTGTTGCTGGCCGTGGCCTTGCGGTTGCTGACGCTGGCGGTACAGACCGGTGAGGTCTGGCTCGGCTGCCTGTTGCTTGGATACCCCATCGGCATACTGGAAGCCGTGATGCTCAAGAGCCTGACATTCACGCTCAGTGACGTCGCCTTCGTCATCCCCAATGCCTATGGTGTGCAGGAAGGCGCATTCATCCTCATCGGCGGCCTGGTCGGGCTGTCTTCCGGGCAGGCGCTGGCATTGTCGCTGTCATTGCGCATCCGCGATCTGGTCCTGGACCCGGCCGGATTGCTGGCATTGCATCGCGTCGAGACCCGGCGCTGGCTGGGCTGAAGCACCTGAATTCGTGGGTAATTTCCGTTGTTTGCTATTAAAATATCTTACGTGTAAGCTAATTATCGGCAACGGGTGATGGCGCTCCTTGGAGTGGCCTTCGCACATTAAATAATGTCATCCGGGGGGATTTCATGAGCGTCGCTGAGGCGCCCGCAGAGGTTCAGTTGGCGGCACGCATCAAGGAAGTTGCCTTGCGCGGCGGCGCCGATGTGGTCGGCATCGCCGACCCGCAGAGATGGGACGAATTTGTCCCGGAAGGGTACCGGCCTGCGGACCATCTCCCCGGCGTTCGCAGTGTCATCGTGGTCGGCGCCCGCGGCCCCACCTCCGGGGCCTGGCGCTGTCCGGATCACCGGCTCATGGAAGTCAACGGCTACGATTTTCGCAATGATGTTGCTGTCCATGTCGTGGCGGACTACATCGAACAGAATCTGAACCACTATGCCATGCAGGCGCCGTCGTTGCCCGTCGGCGGCCAGCAACCCGCTTTCAGCAACATGCTGGCGGCTGTGCTCGCCGGCCTGGGGACGCGCTCGCTGGCTGCCAATATCATCCTCAATCCCAAGTACGGCCTGCTGTATTACTCATCCTGTTTCACCACCCTGGCGCTGCCGGCCGACCCGCGCCTGGCGCAGGATGTGTGTCCGCATCCGATGTGCGTGACCATGTTCAAGAAACTCGGCAAGACGCCGTGCCTGTCGGCCTGCTCGGTGGAGGAGGACGGCTGCCTGGACGGCAGCATCGGTGCGGATGGCCGCATCGAATCGTCGTATTACGATCGGGAACGCTGCGCGAGCCGCGCCATGAACTTCGGCATCAACAGCTTTCAGAAGGCCATGGAGCAGATCGTCAATTCCGACTCCACCGAGGATCGGCACAGCATGATCAACTCGGATTTCTTCACCCGCTCCTGTTCCGCAGTCAGTCATTTTCGCGAAAGCGTCGCGCAATGCTTCGAATGCATGCGCGTGTGCCCGATTACGCGCCAGGAGAGAAAGCTGAAATGAACGCGCCGGAGAAATCACTCGACCTCAAGGCCGTACGCGCAGAACTGGACGCCGGGGCCCGCAAGGCCGGCGCGGCGGTCACCGGCGTGGCGGACCCGGCCGCGTTTACCGAGGCGCCCGAGGGTTACCGGCCCACGGACCTGCTGCCCGGCGCCAAGGCTGTCTATGTCCTCGGTGGCGCCGCACCCCGTGCCGCCGACTGGCGCAACCCCAATTATCAATTCATGGAAACCTCATCGTTCAGTGATCGCATTTTTTCCGCGGGCACGCGTACCGCGCGCGCCATCGAAGATCATTTCGGGTATTACGCATTGTGCGTGCCGGCCGGGGTGGATCGCGGCGACCGGCCGTTTCTCAGCGTCGCGCTGGCGGCGGAACTGGCGGGGTGCGGTTCGCCCAGCCTGGCGGGGCCGGTGCTGCACCCGGAACTGGGATTTCTGTATTACTCGGTCGTGATCACGACCCTGCCGCTGCCGGTGGATGGCCCACTGCAGGTGCCCGCCTGCCCGGCGCCGGCGTGCAAGGAGATGTGGAATGCCCACGGCACGACGCCCTGCATGAGTGTTTGCGACATTGACAACGGCGGCTGCATCGGCGGGCGCATCGAGAATGATCGCGTGATCGAACGGCGTTACGATCGGGCGCGCTGCCGGACCCGCGTGGAGACTTGGTGGATCCCCGGATTCCAGAAGGTCCTGGAAAAGACGCTGGACGAGACCGACAAGGAAAAGCGGAAGATCATGCTGTACTCCAGCATGTTTACCCGCACGCTCTGGTCGATGACCTATTCCAACGCGAGCCAGGGGCAATGTTACGAGTGCATGCGCGTGTGTCCGGTCGGCGAAAAAGCGCGCATCAAAAACTGAGGAGGCGCAAACCATGGGCTTCTACTTTGTGGATCCGGAGACCTACAAGAAATACAAGGACCAGGTCCTTGGGATGTCACAGTCCATCCAGATTAACTACCAGGAGCACCTGCCGCCGGAGACGCGCCGGCCCGGGTTTTCCGATCGGCAGATCGCGGAGCAACTGGGTCTGGAGGAACGCACCGTGCGCGAGATCCGCATTGTCGGAGAACGTGAGTTCTACCCCATTGACGAGTGGGAAAAGGCGCTCATATTCAAGGACGAGACCTGCCGCAATTTTGCCCGCGAGGGATTGGCAGGTTTAACGAGAAAGTTCCGCAACCGACCGAAGGCGTGACGGGTCGCGCCCGGCACACGCTACGCGCTCAGGCGGGGAAAGCAGAGCCATGGTGAACCAGGCTGCGGGCGATGAATTGTGGTGCATGGATGCCCGCGCAATTACGTCCGGCATCCGGCGGCGGGAGTTCAGCGCGCGGGAAGTCGTCAGCGCATGCCTTGAACGCGTCGAGGCCGTCAACCCACGCATCAATGCCCTGACCGAGGTCCGGGCGGAGGCGGCCCTGGCTGCCGCGGATGCGGCCGACCGGGCTGTTGCGGAAGGCAAATCGCTGGGCCTGTTGCACGGGGTCCCGGTGACCATCAAGGGCAACGTGGACCTCGAGGGCTGGGCGACGGTGAACGGCTGCGCCGCGCTGCGCGGCAACATTGCGCACGCCAACTCTCCCTGTGTACAGAACTGGCTCAATGCCGGCGCCATCGTCATCGGGCGCAGCAACACGCCCGAGTTCTGTTGCCGCTGGGAAACCAACAACGAGGTCTTCGGTCCCACGCGCAATCCCTGGAACGCCGCCCGCACCCCGGGCGGGTCCAGCGGCGGCGCGGCGTCCTCGCTCGCAGTCGGGATCACACCCCTCGCCCATGGCAACGATCTGGGCGGCTCCCTCAGGCAACCGGCACAGGCCTGTGGCGTGGCTTCCATTCGACCGGGTCTCGGCCGCGTCCCCGCGTGGAACCCCTCGGAACCCGCGGAACCGCCGATGGGCATCCAGCTCATGCATGTGGAAGGACCGATGGCGCGCCGGGTTGAAGATGTGCGCCTCGGCCTGCGGGCAATGGCGATACATGACCGGCGCGATCCCTGGTCGCTCGCGTCACCGCTGCTGGATGAAACCGGACCGCGACCAGTGGTGGCCCTGGTGACGAACCCGGGCGGAAGCGGTGTCAATGAACAGGTTGCATCCGGCGTCAGGCGCGCGGGGAAACTGCTGCAGGACGCCGGCTACCGGGTCGAGGAAGTCGAACCGCCGGGGATCCTGGAGGCCGCCGACATCTGGAAGGTGATCTGCCTCGGCGAATTGCTGACCGGCCTGGAACCTGCCGTGACGAATATATGCGGGCCGTCACTGCGGCGCGCCTTCGACTGCTACCGGACGCTGCTCCCCGGCGGCGTCACGCTGGAGATGTATTCCCACGCCTTCGGACGGCGGCGGGCGCTGCTCCGGGACTGGCTGGAATTCTTCCAGCGTTACGGTGTGGTTGTCGCCCCGGTAGGCACACAACCTCCCCTAGCGACGGACGGCGACATCGCCTCCCCGGAAGGCATGTCTCCGGTAGTGGAAAGTTTCCGCATGACCGTTGCCGTGAATGCGCTGGGACTCCCGGCAGCGGTGGTGCCGGTGGGCACATCCGGCGGCCTGCCGCAGGTGGTACAGTTCATCGGCCCGCCCTTGAGCGAAATGCGTTGCCTGGATGTGGCCGCCGCCATCGAACAACAGGCAGGCCCGCTGACACCGATCGATCCCCGTTAACGCAGTACCCTGCTCCCGGTGACGGCCGGCAGCCGCCGAACCTTGGGCGCATTCGCCCACACCAATGGCGGTGACGCGCAAGCAGCGCACACTTGCGCCTGTTCTGCGCAAACATTCTCCCTGTTCTCTTCTCCGCAACGCTGCTCCGCCCTAGAGTCCGATGCAGCGGAGACAATTCCGCCCAACATCCCAGCGGGGTGACATCAATGAATTACGACAGGCCAATACCGGCACGATGGGGGCAATTCCCAATTCCCGCGCGCACTGTCCTCCTTGCGCTGCTCGCCGGGAGTTTGATTGGCGTTCAGAAGGCGGCGTTGGCGCAGGACGGCGACGGACTCGAGGAAATCATCGTCACCGCCCGCAAGCGCGAGGAAAACCTGCAGACCACGCCCATTTCCATCACCTCGTTCTCCGGCGCAGCACTGGCGGAGCAACACATCGATCGCCTGGACGGTATCGCCCAGTCGACGCCGAACATGACCATTGACACGGGCACGACGTTTTCCGGCGCCACGTCGTCGGCAGCCGTCTATATCCGCGGTATCGGACAACAGGACTTCACCCTCAACAGCGAACCGGGCGTGGGCATTTATCTGGACGGCGTTTACATCGGCACGTCCATCGGCAGTGTCCTCGACCTCGTGGACATCGATCATGTGGAGGTACTGCGCGGCCCGCAGGGAACGCTGTTCGGGCGCAACACCATCGGTGGCGCCATCAGCGTCACCAGCCGGCTGCCGGATGACACACTGCACGGCGATCTCAAGGTGACGTCCGGGGCCTATGACCGCATCGACGTAAACGGCAGCGTGAATGTTCCGCTCGCGGACACGCTGTATGCCAGTGCTTCCGCAGCTACGTTCAACAGAAACGGTTATGTGGATGCACCCAATGTCTCCGGCGGGGGCGACCTGGGGGATATCAACCGTGACGCGTTTCGTGGCGCGCTGCGATTTGTCCCGGGCGGGCGATTTGAAGCGAATTTCGCCGCGGACTATACACGCCAGCGCGAAAACGGCGTCCCCAACGTCCTCGTGGGAACCTACGAGGGTGCGAGCCTGGCCCTGATCGGCTCCCTGGCCAATCCGGCGAGCACGGACTTTCTGCCGCCACCCGCGCCCCTGCCGCCGCCGAGCTTTATTGACCTGCACAACCTGCTCGCCACGGTACCGATTGGAGAGCAGGGCGGCATCGCCGGTCTGTTCCCCGGCGTCGTGCCCAGCGAGCTGTTCGGCCAGCCGACCCTCGGCAGCGCGGACGTCGTTGACATAGACCATGACGATCTGGTCAATCCCAGCACCACGGACCTGTCCTCGGACACGGACATCTGGGGTGTGGCGCTCACGCTGACGCTGGACCTTGACTGGGCGAGCATGAAATCCATCACCAGCTATCGTGACATGGAAGCCGATGTCGGCTTTGACACCGGCGCGTCCCTGGCGAGAATCGCCCACCTCGGGAATTCCTACGCCGCTGATCAGTTCAGCGAGGAACTGCAACTCTCAGGCCTGGCTTTTGGGGAACGGTTGAACTGGCTCGTGGGCGTGTATTACTACGAGCAGAACGGTACCCATCTTGACAGTCTCACGGACTTTACCCCCGTGCAGGTGTTCTCCGGGACCAAGATCGAGAACCAGAGCATCGCCGGCTTTGCCCAGGCCACGTACGACGTGACTGAAAAGCTGTCGTTGACGGCGGGCATGCGCTACACGCACGAAAGCAAGGACTTCATCGTGCCGGACAAATGCTACGAACTGGAGTCACCGGTGCAGTTGTTCGACGGCACGACCGTGACGTGCGCACAGATGCACAGCGTCGTCGATCCGAGGTTCCTGAATGCCGGGTTTCTGGGATTTGTGAATGCCCCGGTATTTCCGGCCCCGGGTGGCCGCTTCTGCTGCCTTCCCGTCGCCGACGCGGACGGCAATATTGTCGCGTTGTTACCCGGCCTGACCCCGGGACTGGAATTGTTGCCGCGCGGAACCACCAAGCGGACATTTTCCGATTGGACCCCCCATGTGAACGTCGCCTATCGCTGGACCGATGATCTCATGACCTACTTCTCCTATTCCGAAGGGTTCAAATCCGGCGGTTACGTGCAACGCGTATTCCCGCCGCGGACGGAACCGCCCTCCTTCGACGCCGAGACCGCCCAGGTGTTTGAGATCGGGTTGAAGTGGACCGGCTTTGACAACCGCCTGCGGGCCAGCGCCTCGGGCTTTCACACGGAATATGACGACATGCATGTCCAGGTCAATGACGGTGTTGCCGCGGTCACGCGCAATGCCGCCGCCGCGGAAATCGACGGCTTCGAACTGGAGATTACCGCTCTCCCCGCCGCCGGGTGGCAGGTACAGGGCGGTGTGGGCTACCTGGACGCCGGGTATACGGACCTTGAGACGGACGCAAACCTCGTCACCGACCTGTTTGTGCTGTCCGAGGATTCTGAACTGGTCAATGCGCCGGAGTGGTCCACGAATCTGGGCGTCGAGTACACGTATTCCGTGCCCCGGTTCGGTGGCCAGCTCGTGGCGCGCCTGGACTGGGCCTACCAGTCCGGAACGTACAAGGACGCATTGAACTTCCCGGAAATGTACCAGCCCGGATATCACCTGCTTGATCTCGGCATGACCTATTTCAGCGCCGACGAGAGGTGGGAGATAAGTGTTTTCGGCAAGAATGTGACCGACGAGCGTTACATCGTGTCTGGCTTTGCCAACGCCCTCACCTATGGCACCGCGGCCGCCACCGTGGGCAGGCCCGCCGAATGGGGAGTCAGTTTCGCGTATCACTTCGGTCAATGACATCCAGGAACGGGGAGTGCCACACATGTCCACTGACAGGAACAAGGAACTATACTGGCGCTTCATGAGCGAGGTGGCCAACAAGGGCAACATGGAGATTGCGGACGAAATACTGTCGCCGCAGGTCAGAGAATACGAAAAGCTGCCGCCGGGATATCCCCCCACCGGCGAGGGGATCAAGCGGCTGTTCGCGATGCTGCGCATGGCCTTTCCCGATTTGCATATTTCCATCGAGGATCAGCTGGCCGAGGGCGACAAGGTCGTCGCGCGCGTCACGCTGCGCGGCACGCACCAGGGGGATTTCCTCGGCATCGCGCCGACACACCGGCAGATCGCCTACGAGGCCATTGACATCAGCCGCTTTGCGGACGGCAGGATGGTGGAGCACTGGGGCATCCCGGACTACTTGACACTGCTGCAGCAACTCGGCGTCACCCGCCTGCCGGGCACCGGGCACTGAACCCGCCTGAAATACACATGTATCCGCACAACGTCTGGTATGTCGCCGCGCTCGCGCGCGAGATTTCCGCCGTACCCCTGGCCCGGCGCATTCTCGGGGAACGGCTGGTGCTTTTCCGCACGGCATCGGGCAATCCCGTGGCGCTCGCCGACCGCTGCCCGCACCGGCAGCTGCCGCTGTCCAGGGGCCGCGTCGTCGGTGAGCACATCCAGTGCGGTTACCACGGGGCGCAGTTCGATGCGGCCGGACGTTGCCGCCTGGTCCCCGGGCAGAGCGAGATTCCGGATAATGCCGCGGTACGATGCTGCCCGGTAATGGAACGCCATGGGTTCATCTGGATATGGATGGGGGACGCCAAACTTGCCGCTGCGGAGGACCCGGCGCCGATCTGTTCGTTCCTGGATCGGGGAAACTGGGGCACGCTGGATGCGTACATCCACATTGCCTGCAACTACGAACTGATCAATGACAATCTCGCCGACATCACGCACACGGAATTCGTGCATCCGACGACACTGGGCAACGAGTCAATGCGCGCGGCACGCGGCGACATGGCGCCGGCGTCGTCCGGCATTCCGCGTTTCGATGCCAACCTCGTCGAGGGTGGCATGAATTTTCGCCTGTCGCTGACCGGGACCCGCCCGGCGCCGAGTTTTGAAATTGCCTACCGGCGCGTGCGCGGCCCCGGGACCGGCGTCGCGCTCGATTTCCAGCTGGATTTCAGCTTCCGCGCACCCGCATTCTGGCTGTTCAGCCCGACGGCGATGAAATCCGGCGCTCCGGCGGCGGAAGGCGTCGGCTCCAGCGGTCTCATCCTGATCACGCCGGAAGATGGCGCGTCCTCGCACTACTTTCACAAGATCTGCCAGGGCTATGCACCGGACGTGGAGGCCGAGACCCGGTACTGGCTCGACGAAACCTGCCGCGCCTTCGACGAGGACAAGGTCGTGCTGGAAGCGCAGCAACGGAATCTGGAATGCGACGAGGGCGATGCTATTGCGCCGGTCTCGTTCCGCGGGGACTGGATGGGTTTCCAGGTACGCAAGCTCGTGCGCGCCATGCTGGCGGCCGAACGCGGGCAGCCCCATTTGCTGGAATCCGGAGCGGCGCGCTGATGTACAGGATTCGCGCGACTTACCTGCCACGGGAAGACATGCAGTTCGATCTCGACCACTACTTCCGTGTGCACATCCCGCTGGCGCGGAAAATCACGGCCGGCAAGCTCAACATCCGCCGCATGGGAGTCGAGTCGAATGGCGGATTGCTGCTGGAGGAAGGGGGCATTGGGGCGCCCTGCGTACTGTGCATCGATGTCGATTCGATGGAAGATGTTGCGGCATTCCGCCGCCTGCTGCAGAGCGAGGACGTCGAACCCCTGAGGCAGGACGTGCCGCGCTATACCAATTGCGCCCTGGAGTGGACGGTGTCGGAAATCCGGGACCTCTAACAGGGTGATGCAAAAGTCCTCCGTGACTTTGCATCACGGCGCGCGGCGAAAGACGTGACTTTCACCGCGCTTACATTTCAAGGACTTGCGTCCTTGAAATGGCGGTACCTCCCTGTACCGCTTACCAGGTTGAAGCAAAACTGTCGTTTTGCATCAACCTGCTAACTGTTTCGCGCGCGTCACCGCGCGCCCCGCCGCCGCGCTTCAGCCTGCGGTATCCGCCACGATCCGGCAGGGCACGCCGCGCAGCAGCCAGGTGCCCAGGATCGGATCGCAGGAGTCCACGGCGTCATCGGTGCACACATTAATGTTTGAGCTGCGCCAGCCGAAGGGATCGTCACGGTCTGCACCACGTTCCGGGTACCACCACCGATCGGCATGCACCGTCTGCGGCAGCAGATCGTCGGTGAGCCGGGCACGCTGACGCACGCGGCCGATGGGGGTCTCAATCCAGGCCCAGTCTCCGTCGGCAATACCGGCCTGTGCGGCGGTCTCCGGGTGCATGCTCACCTGCGGCTCGGGATACTTGCGGCGAAACCAGGGCATCAGCTGGGCATCCTGGTGGAATCCCTCGATCTTGCGCCCACCGGTCGTGAGTGTCAGTGGGTAGGCCGCGGCATTGGCGCTGACCATTGGCGGCAGCTCAAACGCAGGCAACGGATCATGACCCCACTCCGCCAGCAGGCTGGAACTCAATTCAATCTTGCCGGACGGGGTACCGTACGCAGGACGTTTCTGTGCTGCGTCCTCCCGGTCCGGGTTTTGCGCTGCCTTCCCCATCAACGGGCCCTTGCTGGCGCTGACCGTGCTGAAATCCAGTCCCGCCGGCACCAGGCATCCATTCCAGAATTCCTCCGCCGTATCCGGCCACTGTTCGGCCTGCCCGAGCCGGCGCCCCAGGTCGCGCCAGAGATCATAGTCGCCACGGTGCCCGAATTCGGGAGTGAGCGCGGCCGGCTTTGCTTCCACGAAGTCCCCGGCAAACCCGATGTAGCCCAGACCCATGGAGTAAAAAGGTTTCTCCAGCCAGTGCGCCGCCGGCAGGACGTAGTCCGCGAGACTGGACGTGGCGGTCAGGAACAGGTCCTGCACCACCGACAACTCGAGATTGGGACTGGTCAGCGCGGCCGCGGCCAGTTTCGCGTTGGCGCTGGCCCCCACCGGGTTGTGGTGTTGCAGGATCAGCGCCTTGACCGGGTATGGCTCTTCCTCGGTGATGGCCCGCCACAGCGTCGGTTCATGGGCGGTGGTGAGCCAGTTCATGACGTCGCTTTGCCCGTGCCACGCGCGGCTCATCGCCGCGTCAAAGCGCGAGTAGCCCGGGCCGAGAATGGCAAACCTGTCGGCGCCGAGCCGCTTGCTGCGTTGCTCATCGGACAGGGCCGCACTCCCGAAGGCATCGCCATTGGACACCAGGTCCCGCGGCGGGCCGGCATGCATATGGCCACCCTCGACCCCGAGGTTACCCGTGATCGCAACCAGGCAGGCCAGCGCCCGGCCGCATTGCACCGAGGTCTTGCCACTTTGATACAGCCCGTTCCCGGCGTGGATGATGGCGGGCGAATGATCCGTGAGCATTTGCGCCAGCTGCCGGATTTGCGCAGCCGGCACGCGGGTCAGTTTCTCCGCGACTTCCGGCGGATATTCCGCGACGCGCTTGCGTAACGCGGAAAATCCCACGGTATTTGCCTCGACGAACGCGGCGTCATGACGGCCCGCGTCGATCACGCAATGGATCAGGCTCAGCATGAGCGCCACGTCCGTGCCGGGAATGTTCTGCAGCCAGAGGTCGGCCGTGTGCACCTCGCGCGTGCGCTCCGGATCAATGACCACGAGCTTTGCGCCCGCGCGCTGCGCCATCAGGATCTGCCGCCACAACAGCGGCATGGATGCACTCGGCCGCAGGCCCCACACCACCATGCAGCGCGTCTTTCCCGGTATGGGGAAGGTGAAAAAGCTGGGGCCGAATCCGCAGGTGAGCGCCTCGCCCAGCGCCCCGGGCCCATAGCAGATCTTGTCCTGGCCAACGGTGTTCGGGCTGCCGAACAGGTTCATGAAACGCTGGCCGATGCCCCAGTCCGCGCCATGAAATGTGCCGAAAGCGTACGCCAGCGATTCGCGTCCATGGCGTTCCGTCAGGCTGTGGATGGAGCCGGCAACTTCATCCAGGGCCTGCTGCCAGGAAATCGTCTGCCATTGCCCGGCGCCCCGCGCGCCCGCGCGCTTGAGAGGTTCGTGCACGCGGGCCGGATGATAGTGCAACTCGTGGGCATGCTTGCCCTTCGGACAAATGAACCCGGCGCTGAAGGGGTGCTCCCGGTCGCCGCTGATTTGCGTGACCCGGCCGCCGTCCACGTGCACCAGCAATCCGCACTGCTGGTGACAGGCACAGCAGACCACGGGTCGTGTGTCGGTCATGCCGCCACGCGCCTTTTCAACCGCCCGCGTTTTGCGGAGAACGGACGGCGTTGCGACGCATCGAGCGGCGTGCCTCCTTCAACGTCTGCGAGGGCAATTCGCCGAAATTCTGGCGGTAGTAGCGCGTAAAGGCGCTGACGCTGGGGAAACCCCAGTGTGCCGCAAAATCGGACACCTGCACATCGCGCGGATCAGCCGAGGTCAATTCCGCCCGGGCCCGGGCCAGCCGCACGCGCCGTGAATACGTCATCGGCCCCACATCGAAACACTCGGCAAAGCCCATTTGCAGGCTGCGGGGAGAAAGGCAGGCAACGCGCGACAATTCGGCAATACCGACCGCCCGATGGCTGTTCTTTTCAATGTGTTCGACCGCCCGGGCGACTCCGCTTCTGCGCCTGCGCGTGGAAGCTTGTTCCAGCCGCGGCTGCCACAGGTGCGCATTCATGCAGGCAAGCGAGCTCAACAACAGGTCCTGAAGCCCTGCCTTCACACCGGGCGCGGGATTTCCATCCCGGGCGCTGTCGCTTTCCGCGCACAGGCACCCGAGCAGATTCGCAAAACTGCGGCCGGCGCCACGGGACAAGTCCAGTTTCGGCATGAGTGACAGTGATGACCCCACCGCCGGCAGGTGGCGACGCGCCGCTGTTACCAGTTCTTCCCTGGCGATGGCCAGCACCAGCGCGACGCAATGCTC
>CAYMXG010000030.1:0-13612 GCA_964394115.1 uncultured Enterobacteriaceae bacterium
TTCCAGCGCGCCGACCAGGACTTGCATGACGGTGCGGGCCCAGACACATTCATAAGCGCCCCAGCCATTGTTCACTGATTTACCCAGCATCACTGCCACCGGGCGCAGGGGTAATTTCCGGCCCTTGACCATGTGGGTGGCGCCTATTTTCGCTGCCTTCAGGAACTCATTGGCAATGCGGCGGATGGTGGCGGCCGGCACATCCGAGATGGGCGCCGCCCACTCCGGCGTGCACCGGGAAACGTGGTGCTTGAGTTGACCGTGAGCGGTTTGCGCCTGCACGTTGCGATGTTCCCACTGCTCGTCATCCGCCCCGACTTCGATGGCATGGTCAACAAGGTGTACGCCCTCCAGTTCCGGGTCGGTGCCGGGCGTATCGAAAGGCACGGCGCGATTGCTATTCAAGTCCCAGAGCAGCGGCTTTTTGCCGGCCGGGTCGCGCAGGTAGTAGCCGTTGGGGCCGATCAGGTAGGGGGCGGCTGTGCGGTTTTTCAGGAACGGTACATCGAGTTCGCTCAACGGATGCTCGTGCACCAGCACGTGGACCATGGCAAACAGCACCGCAGAATCGGTCTTCGGCTTGATCGGGACCCACTCGGAGGCCTTGGCGCCGGTCACGGACAGGTGCGGCTCGAACTGGATGCGCTTCCAGCCCCGGGCACGGGCGTTTGCCTGCCGGTAGACCGTGGTCACGCCACCGGAGGCATCCACGTTGTTGCCGAAGGAGATGACGTATTCGCACCGTGGTGTGTCCGGCAACACGGTGAACGCGCGGTGCCAGAGCTCGCCGAATATGTGTTCGGAGTGGTAGCACTTCACCGTGCCTCCGGCGCCAAGACTCAGATCCATGGGCCCCCAGGCGCCGAGAAACGCACCCAGTGTGCCGGCATAGAACATCGGTGTGCCGGCGCCGCCGGTGGTGAAGGCAAAGCGCGGGTCGCCATTGGCATCCACCAGGCCGGTTTCGCGGATATTACGGAGTTTGCCTGCCACCAGGTCCAATGCCTCGTCCCAACTGATTTCCTGCCAGCCCGGGTCTTCATTGCGCCCTTTCTTCGGGTTCGTCCGGCGCATGGGCTTCAGCAGGCGGTGGGGATTGTAGAGCTTCTGGATCAGGCCGAAGGGCTTGACGCATACCTTGCCTTCCGCCGGGTGCGAACTTTTGGCGTTGAAATTCGGCGTGACCGTCGTGGCGACGCCGTTCTGCACTTCCACGATCAGCAGATCGGGGCCGTTGACGCATTGGTAGCAATAGGTGGCTACGCGCTTTATGTCCGGCTTGGTTTGAGCGTGCATGGTGATGCTCCCGTCAGGTCGTCACGCATTCATTGGCTGATAACTGCGATTCCATCCACTTCCACCAGCAATTCAGGCAGGGCCAGTGACTGCACACCGATGAGTGTCGCCGCGGGCAGGTGTGCGGGATCCAGGAAGTCGTGCATGATGGGGCCAATCACCGGCAACAGATCCGCGGAGTAATTCCTGATATAGGTGCGCAGTTGGACCAGGTCGGATGGACTCGCGCCGGCCGCCGCCAGCGCCAGCCGCACATTGTTCAATGCCTGTTTAAGTTGCGCGCCCACATCCGTGCCGCCAGACACTTTTAATTCCTTGTCCCACGCTGTCTGCCCCGCAACGTAAATGGTTTTTGCGCCGCCGGCGACAACCACCTGTGCGTAGTCAAACTGGGCGCTGTTATAGAGTGTGTCGGGAAACAGGGATCGGTTTGCCATTGGCCTCGTCTCAGGGGATCAGTAGGATGGAGCCGATTGTACGCCGCGATTCCATGGCCGTGTGGGCGGCAGCGGCGTCACGCAATGGAAACTTCCCGTGCACGGTTGCCGTCAGTCCACGGGATTGCAGCATGGCAAACAGGTCATGGGCGCTGGCAAGCAGGTCTTCCCGCTCCCGCGTATGCACGAAGAACGACGGACGGGTGAAGAAATAGGATTTCCATATGTCGAACTTCATCAATTCCAACGGTGGCGGGTGCCCGGACGCGATGCCGTACAGCACCATGGTGCCCAGGGGTTGCAGGCATTCCAGCGATCGCGTAAACGTGTCCGCGCCCACGGAATCATAGACCACGGGGACGCCGGCGCCCCCGGTGATCTCCCGGACGCGGGGCAGGAAATCCTCGCGCGTGTAAATAATCGTGAAGTCGCACCCGGCCCGGCGCGCGGCCTCGGCCTTTTCGTCCGAACCCACGGTCCCGATCACCGTTGCGCCGAGATGCTTGGCCCATTGGCACAACAGCAGACCGGTTCCGCCCGCGGCCGCATGCACCAGGATCGTGTCGCCGCGCCGGATGGGGAAGGTTTTGCGTACCAGGTAACGCGCGGTCATGCCCTTGTGCAGCGTGGCGGCGACGGTCTCATCACTCAGATCATCAGGAATCGGGATCAACCGATCCGCAGGCATGACCCGGTATTCGCAGTAGCTGCCGGTGGGCATGGTGGCGTAGCACACCCGTTGCCCGTGTCGAAACCCGGCGGCCTCGTCCCCGGCTTCCTCCACGATCCCGACGGCTTCAATCCCGGGGATGGTGGGCAAGGGCGGGCAGGGGTAGGCGCCTTGCCGTTCTCCGACCTCTTTCATGTTGACGCCGATGGCGGTGTGGCGCACCAGCACCTCGCCTGCCTTTGGGGATGGTTTCGGCATAGCCTCCCATTGCAACACCTCGGGCGTGCCGACCCGGTGAAACCGGATGCCGTGGTTGCCTGACATTATTACTGTTGCGGACTTGGCTTGGGTTTATAAGGGGGTGTTGTATTCATGCTACATTCTGGACTATCTGTTGCAGAAATTGTCATCACAATCCTATAATTGTTTACACGTCAAATTTATAGCTGCGGCCAGGGGATGGCAAGAAATTCCATCCGCAACAGTCCGATTTCAACAGCATCCAGTCGGGGGACCATGCAATGTCTAGCAAGCGATTCCAAACTTTTCTGACTTCGGTCGTGTCAATTGTGGGCTTGTCGTTCCTGGTCACATCCGCGCCGGTATTGGCGCAAAGCGTCATCGAAGAAGTGATCGTGACCGCACAGAAGCGCGAAGAGTCCGTACAGGACATTGGTATAGCCATCACCGCATTTTCCGGCGAGCAGATGGAAGCCCTGGGCCTGACCAACAATACCGATGTGGCGAACTTCACTCCCGGCGTGCATATCTCCGGCAACAACGGCGGCCACACGCAGCAATTCACCATTCGTGGATCGACGCAGAATGACTTTGCCGACATTGCCGAAGGCCCCAACGCGGTGTACGTGGACGAGGCCTATCAGGCCACCGGCCAGTCGCAGTTGTTCGCCAACTTCGACATGGAACGTGTGGAAATGCTGAAGGGTCCCCAGGGCACGTTGTTCGGCCGTAATGCCACCGGCGGCCTGGTGCATTTCATTACCAGGAAGCCGACGCGGGAAACCGAGGCGTTTGTGGACGCGGGCTATGGCTCCTATGACAATTTCCGGGTTGAGGCCGCCGCCAGCGGTGCACTTTCGGAAAAAGTGTCTGGGCGTGTGGCGTTCTTTCATAACAGCTTCGACAGCATAATGGATAACGAATTTACCGATGCGGATCTGCCCCCGACCCCGGGATTCCTGGCTGGGCAGGGACGTGGGCCGCTGACCAGCAATCCCGACAATCATGATGATTTGTGGACTGAGGACCAGCAGGCCGCTCGCGCGCAGGTGCTGATTGAAGCCAATGAGGATATGACGGTGCTGATCAAGGGCCAGTGGGCGCAGTCAAGACCGGCGTCCGGCCCGTATCAGCATGTGGCCACAGTGGCAATTGTGGATCCCCAGGGCCGGCTGATTGATACCAAGTTTCAGTCTGACGTGAATACGAACTGCGAAATGATCCTGTCCACGGACGGTTCCTGCGTGAACAGCGTGTTTGACCTGGATTTTGACGGCATACGCCCTAACAACCAGGGAGATCTTTTTGGTTTCTTTGAACCTGACGGGACCGAGGGGTTGGACGTCGTGACCGATCACACCACCTCTGACAATGACAGCGTCGAGGTCTGGGGCCTGACCGGCAAGATTGAAATTGAAATGGACTGGGCCAAGTTGATCTCGGTGTCTAACTATTCCAATCAGACCAAGCGTCAGTCACTGGATGTGGATTCGGGTCCGGCGCCGCAGTTTATCGTCATGAACCAGTCCAGTTTCCAGTGGGGCAGCCAGGAGTTGCGCCTGGAAGGCGAGACTGAGCGGACTCGCTGGATCGCGGGACTGTATTATCTGAGTATTGATGGGAAGTACTCCCAGGGATTGGCGGACACGGTTGGCGGCATCAATGTGTTCTGCGGGTTGTTCTTTAATACCGGCCCGGCGGGCGTGTTCCTGAAGCCTGACGGTACCCCGGTGGATGCCAACACGTTCTGCGAGGGAACCCTGAGTTCCCGGATCGAGACCCACTCCTATTCGCTGTTCGGACAACTGGACTACGACTTGACTGACCAGTGGACGTTGATTCTGGGCATGCGTGGTATCCGGGAAAAGAAGGAATATGATTACAACAGCCGTTTGTACACGAATACGCGTGATCACCGGGTGGATGGGGAGTTCTACGCACACCAGGAACCGTACACGGCATTATTTACCGGCGGCGCCCCGTTCGAGTTTCTGCTCCCGCACTCGGAAAGCGTCAGCGATTATCTGTGGTCCGGAAAGGCGCAGCTGAATTACCAGTGGAATGACGACCTGCTGCTGTACTTCGGCGTGAATCGCGGTGTCAAGGCCGGCAGCTTTAATGCGCCGCTGCTTACCAACCTGACTTCGGACCAGTATTTCTACGATCCGGAAATCCTGGTTTCCTATGAAGGCGGATTCAAGTCGACCTGGTGGGATGGCAAGGCGCGGTTGAACGGCGCTTTCTACTACTATGACTATTCGGACTACCAGGCCTTCCAGTTTATCGGGACTTCAGGTGCGGTATTCAACGCCGACGCGGAGTATTACGGCGGGGAACTTGAGCTATACGCCAACCCCATGGAAAACCTGGATTTGATCCTCGGTCTGGGCCTGATTGACCCGACCGTCAAGGATCTGAATGTGGCGCCCGGCGTGCCGCGCGACGTGGAACCCAGCTTCACGCCAAAGACCCAGTGGTCCGGCATCGCGCGCTACACGATTCCGAACGTATTCATGGGTGGAACGCTGGCGCTGCAGATGGACGGTATTTACCGTTCGCGCGCCTTCCACAACATTAATAACTTCGGTTCGCACCGCATGGACGCGTACTGGATCGGCAATGCCAGCATTGACTGGAACAGCGCCGATGAGCATTGGACCGTGGGCGCCTTCGTGGACAACTTCACCGACACCCGCAACCAGCTCATCGGTTTCGAACTGTCCACGGTATGCGGTTGCGACGAGCAGTCCTTCGGCAAGCCGCGCTGGTGGGGCGTGAACGTGCGCTACGACTATTAATACAGGTTGATTGGAAATAAAGGCCGGGACGCGGCAACGCATCCCGGCCTTTTTTTATTTGTTACTCTTGCCGGAGGGTAAACAGCCCGTAAACCGTCGTCACCAAGGCGGCAATGACTAAAACTGCGCCGATCGCTGCAACACCCTGAAAGACCACGCCGGGCATCCACACCTGCGCCAGCACACCGCCGGGAAACAACAGCGTCCCGGCCAGGAAGGTGACGGCCAGCATCCGGCGCCCGCGATCGGTGAGCGGCAGCAAAGGCACAATGAAACTGAGCATCAGCGCCAGTGACGCGAGCTTGATCACGTGGGTGTGGGCATCAATGACGCGCACATGACCGAAATTCTGTCGAATGGCGTGCTCCAATTCCGTTTGGGAAGCTTCCGTGCGGCCCCGTGCGGCCTGTGTGAACGCGGGTTCATGATGTTCGCGCAGGCGCAGCAATGTCTCATGTCCGGTGGAGAACGCGTGTACCAGGCCACCTATGGAACTCAGCAGCATCAGTGCAAGCGCGGCCACGGCCAGTGATCGCTGGATCATTATTTCGCTCCGCCTGTTGCGGCGTCCTGATCTTCGACGCCGGTGCGACGCACCAGCCCTGTCAGCATGGCCAGCAAGGCCACGATCACCGCCAACCCGGAAAGATCAGCGAGGGCAGCGGAACGCAAACCAAAAATGGTGGCATTGAAGATGAAGAATGGCAGCAGGTATGCCCCCACCAGGAACACCCGCGCCCACAGCAGCCGCACGCGTTCACTCATGAGCAGTATTCCCTGCGCCGGGACCAGCAGCAGGGCGAGGATACCCATCTCGATGGCATGGGAGTGAGCCGCGGCGAGAATGGCGATGCGTGAGTTCAGGCCTCGATATTCAAGCACCAGCGGGCGTGGGTCGGCCGCGCCGGCATCGGACACGGCGGCGAGCATCGCCTGCAATGCCCGGAACAGCGCCGGCTCATGCTGGAAGGTGAACGCCGCGGCGAAAATCAGTCCGCCCACCATGCCGAGCAGGATCAGTGCCGCACCGCCGCGCGCCAGCAGCGCACCAGCGGGAACCTGCAGGCTGTGCCGCAATGGGTTCGCAGGCGACACATTCGCCGCCACATGTCCCATGCGCAGCAGTCCGGCCAGTGTGCCGCCCATGGCCACGATCATGAGCAGCGCGCCCAGGTCGGAAACCCGGAGTGCCCATGGACCGGTGTAATGACTCGCGAATACAAACAGTGTCTGCATGAATCCGCCGGCAACCAGGCTGGCAGCCAACAGCATCCGTGTGCGCCCGGCCAGGTTGAGCAGGGGTTGCAGCAGCGCAAACAGCAGGGCGAGCATGCCGAATGCGCCCACATGGGAATGGGTGTTCATGGTCCGTCCGCGATAGTCCAGCAGGGTCTCGATACGGGCGAAGTTCGCGCCCAGCGCTTCCACGTTTCCGGCGCGCGCGGCAGTAATGACCTCGATCCAACGCTCCCGGATCTCGCCATTGGCGACGTGCGAGATGAAAATGGCGAACACTTCCCCGAGCAGCATGTTGACCAGCAGCAGTGTGATGCCGCCGAAGATCAACAGCCGGGTCGCGGCATCGCCCAGCAGGGGAGGTCGCGCATGCATCGTCGGGCCCGGGCAGGGACAGGCTTAAGCCCGTCCTCCTTGGTAACGGTCGATGAAGCGACGCGTCACGATGCGCTGTAAAATTTCTCGACCAGGTTCTTGATCCACTCCGGGTTGTCCCAGTTGGCGTAGTTCGCCGGGACGTCCTTCTGCAACTGCGCCGCCACGGCCTCAAGCGATTTGCCGTCCGCCTTCAACCTGGCGACACGGGACTTTACGTCCGCGAAGTACGCCAGCAGCACATCCATCAGGTGGCCATCGCCCACGGCGCCATGCCCGGGCACGATGATCGCGGGCGCCAGTTTTTTCAATTCAGTCAGCGAGTCCATCCACCCGGTCGGGCTGGCGTCGGGATCCGGGAGGATGGGATAGAAGCGATCAAGGATTAGATCCCCGCCGAAAAGGATCTTTTCCTTCGGCAAATAAACGAACATGTCGCCGCGCGTATGACCCGGGTGCAGGTACAGCAATTGCACAGTGCGGCCGCCCAGATCAATCTCCATGGATTTCTCAAAGGCAATATGCGGCGTTACGAGCCTTACATCGGCCAGCAGGGCGGCGATGTCCGGGCTGAATCCCTTGAACAGCTCGATATATTGCGCGCCTTTCTCCGCCAGTTCCGCCTTTTGTGCCGCCGGCACCACTACCTGGGTCTCCTTCGGAAAACTCTGCGCGCCCATGCCGTGCTCGGGGTGGAAATGCGTGATGGCCAGGTAACGGATGGGCTTGTCGGTGACCTTGCGCACCTCGGCCAGCACGATTTCCGCGTTTTTCGGCCCCATGCCGGTATCCACCACCATGACGGCGTCATTGCCGACAATGATGCCGATGTTGGGCACCAGGTTCACGCGCTGGTCGGGAATGACATGGACACCGTCGGCGATCTCCTGTGTGTGGCCGGGTTGCACCATGGGTCCGCCCGCGTCGGCGTTGCTGACCGAAACAGCGGCAACCAGCGCCAGGGCGAAGATTCGCAAGCAGTGTTGAAATCGATATTTAGTCATGTCTTTGCACCTTTACTAAGGATAAGCCGCAGTTGTTATCTGAATGTCATCCCGAAGGAGCGAAGCGACGAGGGATCTTGCCTTTTGGGATGCAAAGATTTCTCGCTATGCTCGAAATGACAATGAGATGCCCGGGATGACAAATTAAACTTACCAGAAACCGGCATGTACCGCCCGTGCCTCCGCTTCCAGCGCGGGGCCAAGCACCTCGATCGGATACGGGGCCGCGGAGAACACCGCGCGCGAACCAAGGTGCAAGGCCGGGAGTTCCGGCGGCATCTTCGCCACCGCGTAGATATCCTCCATGCCCAGGCCATAGACCACGCGTCGCACATTGGCCCAGACAATGGCCCCGGCGCACATGGGGCAGGGCTCGGAACTGCAGTAGAGCGTGGAATTGCGGAGCCTTTCGGCGGGAAGGTCGCGGGACGCGAGACGCACCAGGTTAAGTTCCGCGTGCCCGGTAACGTCATGCTGCGTCAACACGGAATTTTCCGCCGCCAGGAAGGGTTTGCCGTTCGCGTCCTGAAGGACCGCGCCGAAAGGATGATTGCCGTGCTCGCGGGCGCGCAACGCCTGCTGGAACGCCAGCCGTAACCCCTGTTGGTCCGGTTTCGAGAGGGCGGGCACGGGGTCAGGGGCGCAGTCGCGACAACACTTCGTCGGCGGTGAGTATGTCGCCGAACTGCTGGATGATGGAGTTCAGCGTTGCCTGGTGCTCCTGGTCGGACAGCGCCGCGCAACAGTCGGACACCATGACCACGTTGAAATCCATGTCCCAGGCTGCCCGTGCCGTGGCTTCGCAGCACACATTGGTTTTCGTGCCCGCAATGAGCAACGTATCCATGCCGCGGCTGCGCAGCGTGCGCTCCAGCGGCGAGGCCCCGGGCGCGAGGCAGCTGTAACGGTTCTTGACCATGAAAATGTCATTTTCCATGGCGTCCAGTTCCGGCCAGAGCAACGTCCCTTCCGCGCCGGGCGCCATGTACTCGATGGTCTTCTGACGCACCTTGTCCGCAATGATGCGGCTGGTGAAATTCTCCCAATCAGTCTTGCCGTGATTCTGCCGGATCTCGGTGACGATCCAGATGACATCGCCGCCCAGTTGCCGGAGTCCCGCGGCCACGCGGTTGATGTTGGGGACAATCTGCCGTGATTCCGGCACTTCCACCGGCGCGCCCGGTTTGCAAAATGCATTTTGCATATCCACCACCACGAGTGCCGTTCGGGCCGGAACAAGCCGGTCGTATATGTGAACACGGCCGCGCCGGGCCATGAGGCGTTGGGTCACTTCTGGACTTAATTCACTGGCGTGCATGATTTCCCTTCGGCTGAATGGGTCCGAGCTAAAGCTCCGACCCCGGAAATATCCGATCTTCAAGGAACGCCTCACCAGCCAGCGCCAGTTCGGCATCCAGCAGGGCGCCGCAGTGCGGGCAGCAGAACTGGCGCAGCAGCAGTCCCTGCCCGGTGCGGAATGGCCCCGGCAGATTGTTTGCAGGCTGCTCCGTCAATGCCGCCGACTTTTTCCAGGACGCGCCGGCCGGGGCCAGGTCGGTGTCGCAGGCTGCGCAGGCCAGTTGCGCGCCATTGCGGCTTTGTTTCAAATTCAGTGTGTTGGAGAAGCGCATGCTGTTCAGCCGGTTGCTTTTGCCACGCAGCGTGCCTGGCGCACAGCCTTGCGCGCCGCCCCGGTACGGACCGCATCGGCATTCCCGGTCTTTGCGTCCATGACGACGCCGTAAATTGTCGCGGCCGCCAGGGCGGAAACCTGGCCATCGCGCACATCCCGCGCCACGCTCTCGGGCGGTCGCGTCAGGGGATCGCCATAACCGCCGCCGCCATTCCAGCGCACATACAGGCCGTCCTCGCCCATCAATGGGAACACACCCCAGTCCACGGACTCCATCTCCCTGCCAATTTCCTCCGGCGTGGACGGAACGTCGCCATTTGCGTGACATCCGGTGATGCGGATGTAGGCGTTGGGCGAACCGGGCAGGCCGCCGCCCAGGCCTTCACTCATCGGGAAGCGCGCGCCCTTGCCGGACACAACATAGTGAATGCCGCCATCCGGCGCATCATGGGGGACAAAGGCCAGTTCCATGCCGACCCCGCCGCGGTAACGGCCGGCGCCGCCGGAATCGATCATGCAACGGCGGAACAGGTAGCGGATGGGGAAGGTGTTTTCCACGGTTTCCACGTTGGCCATGCGCGAGATGGGATTCGGTATTTCGCCACCGACCTCGATGCCATCGGCAAAGGACCGCGCCCCGCCGGCGCCGGCAAAGGTCTCGGTCAGGATGCCAATGGCCTGGCGCTGGTGCTGGTTGCGGCCGAACAGGAAGACGGCGAAATGATTGGCATGCCACACCGCCGTGGCCTCGGCGGCGTACCTGTCACTGGCGTTCAGCATCTTGCCGATAGTGGAGCAGGCGGCGTTATTCACTGACTGGATCGCGCCGACAGTGGCGACCGATACCGGCGCGGGGCGGGTGCAATTCACGATGCTGCCTTCGGGCGCAATCATGGTCACAGGCCGGATCACGCCCTCATTCCAGGTGATGTCGTAGCACAATAACGGGAACAGCGGCGCAAACAGCCCGCCCAGGGACGCCCATTTGGTGCAGTTGATGGAGTGCAGGCTCTGCGGGCTGGAGCCGGTGAAATCAAAGGTCAACGTGTCACGGCGCTTGGTCATGGTCAGGCAGACGCGGAACACGTCATCGCCCACATTCATGTACTGGCGCGATTGCCACTGTCCGTCCGGCAATTCCAGCAGGCGCGCGCGCAATTTGGACTCCGACTGCACGATAAGGGCGCGGCAGGTTTCATCCACTGTTTCATAGCCGTATTTTTCGATGAGCGCCAGCATGCGCGCCCGCGCCACGTTGTTGCAGGCAATCATGGAATTGATGTCCAGCGCCACCATGTCCGGCGAACGCACCATGTTCAGGAACGTATCCATGACGTCCTCGATGGTCTCGCCGCGGCGGACGATGCGCATGCCCGGGGAGCTGAAGCCTTCCGTGTAAATGTTCCGGGCATCGGGGCAGAAGCCACCGGGATTCGTGGCGCCGATGTCATACACATGCACGAAGCAGGCGCTCCACGCCACCAGTTCACCCTGGAAATGTATCGGCGACACCAGGTAGACGTCGGAGGTGTGCAGCGCCGCGGTATAGGGGTCATTCAGCAAATATACGTCGCCTTCCCCGATGTGACCGCTGAAGCGCCGGATGATGGCCTTGCAGGCTTCTGCCGCGCTGGTCAGGTGATGCAGGAAACCGACACCGCCCATCAGCAGGGAACCGTCGGCCCGGTACAGTGACACCATCAGGTCATGGCCTTCATTGGTGATGGCGCTGCCGGAGACGTTTTTCAGCGTGATGACGGCCTCGTCCACGACGCGGTAGAGACGGTGCCGGATGATGGAGAAGGTGATCGGATCGATTTGCTTCATGAATGGATGCCAATGACCATGTTGCGGTATTCGTCCATGCGGGCGGTCTGTCCGCTTTGCGCGACGATGGTGGTGATGGGCGTGTGGATGATTGCCGGTCCGCGCACGACGTTTCCGGGCTTGAGTTTCTCGAATTCGTAGACGTCGGCCGGGCCGAAGCGGTTTTCGCCTGAGAGGAACACTTCGCGGCGGCCGGCGCGGGCGGCGCTGCTGTCCGCGCTGCCGGTTTTTACCGGCGCGAACTCGGGCTTGTCAATGATGCCACGGGCGGTGAGGCGGAACTGGGTCATCTCGATACCGGCGTCGCGATACGCGGAGCCCTTGCCGTAACGCCCTTCATACTGCGCCTCGAAATCCGTGACCACCTGCTCCAGTCCCGCGGCATCCAATGGTTTATCCCCACGCACGGGCGTGATTATCTCATGCACCTGCAGCGAGTAACGCAGGCCGATGGACCAGTCCAGCCGCCGGCGTTCGGGCGCGAAACCCTCGCTGGCCAGCGCGGTCTCCGCCTGCCGGATCAGGCCGGCGAAAATGCCGTTGATCCGGCCCGTGTCGGCGGGGACGGACAAGGTCTCGATGTGGGAATATTCATGCACCACGTCTGCGGAGGCCAGGCCGAACGCGCAGTTCACCGACGCGGTGTATGGCACGATCACGCGCTTGACGTTCAGCTCGGCGGCAAACGTGCTGGCGAGCATGGGGCAGGAACCGCCGAAGGCGTGCAACACGAAATCCCGCGGGTCCAGCCCCTGTTCCACGGTGATCTTGTGGATCAGGTCCGTGGTCTGGCTGGTGGCCACCCGGAAAATCCCCATGGCCGCGTCCTGCAATGACATGCCCAGGGGGTCGGCGATCCTTTCCTGGAATACCTTTCGTGCCGCCTCGACATCCAGTCGCATGCTGCCGCGCAGGAAGCGTGTCGGGTCGATGTAGCCGATGAGCAGCAGTACATCCGTGAGCGTGGGTTCGGTGCCGCCCTGGCCGTAACAGGCCGGACCGGGGGAGGCACCTGCGCTTTGCGGGCCGACCAGCGGGATGTTGGAACCGGGTTCCAGGTGAATGAGACTGCCGCCGCCGGCGCCAATGGACACCACGTCAATCTTGGGCACGGCGTAATGGAACCGATCCACCATGGGTTCGCGGGCGTACTCCAGCATGCCGTCCTGAATCACGCCGACCTTGAAGGTGGTGCCGCCCATGTCCGCGGCAATGATGTTGCGATCGCCCATGATGTCACCGAGCAGCTTGCTGCCGATGACGCCGGCCACCGGACCGCATTCAATCATGCCCACGGCCCGATCCGCGGCTTCGTGAGCGGGCAGCAGTCCGCCGTACCCTTGCATCACCAGCAACGGGCCGCGGTAGCCATTGGCTTTCAGCAGGGCACCCAGGTTGGTCACGTAATCACGGACCACGCGACCGGCGTAGGCATTGATGACCGTGGTGGAGGTACGTTCGTATTCGCCCGGACCCGGGGCAATATCGCTGCCGATGCAGACGTAAATTTCAGGTGCGATTTCATTTACCAGCGCCTTGACGCGTTGTTCATGAATCGGGTTGGCGAATCCCCACAGGAAGCTGACAGCGATGGCATCCACTCCCCGCCTGTGCACCAGGTAATCAATGGCGTCGCGGACTGCCGGTTCATCCAGCGGGTGGATGATGGCGCCCTTGTAGTCAACTCGTTCCGGTATGCCGCGGATGCGATCCCGGCTCACCAGCGGGGTCGGGCGATCAGTCGCCACCGGGTGTTTCAGTCCCTCTTCCGACAACCCGGACCAACGGCCGTAAGCGCCGCGGGTGACAAGTAACGTGTCCTCGAAACCCCGGGTGGTAATCAACCCGGTGACTGACCCCTTGCGTTCCAGCAACGTGTTGTCCACCACCGTGGAGCCATGCATGAAGAGGCTCGTCTGTGGCAGTAATTCGCTGACGGAAATGTCCATGGTGACCGCCGCTGAGGCAATGGAATCCAGCACGCCGCGGGCAAAGTCCGGCGGTGTGGACAATGATTTGCCGATGAAGACCTCACGGCCATCCCGCACCACCACTGTATCCGTGCACGTTCCGCCGACGTCCGAGGCAACGATGTA